>JAVYKI010000022.1:0-5262 GCA_038742305.1 Candidatus Aenigmatarchaeota archaeon | reverse complement strand
TTTATGTTTATCCTTCAAACTCTTATTTACTTACTTTAATATTTTCTTCAATACTTTTAATTTCTTTACCAGGAAGTTTGTTAGTAGTTTCACTTTATAGAATAGGAAAAATAATTTTAAAAGATGAAAAAACTTCTTTAATTTCTAGTTTAATATTCGGATTTTCTACTTTAATATTCCCTTATTCTACAGCTTTTATAGGTTATTCTTTATCCAGTTTTCTATTAGTTTTTTCTTTTTACTTGTTTTTAAAAAAAGCAAAGTTCTATGAAATTCTATCTCCAATACTTTTGGCTCTTTCCATATTAGTAGAATTATCTGCTTTTCTTATTTCTTTAATACTTTTATTTTTTTATCTTTATTCTTTGAGAAAAGAAATTAAAAAGATTTTAATCTTTTTGCTTTCCTTCTTTTTTGGACTTTTACCTTTATTAACTTATAACATTTTAATTTTTGAAAAGCCAATAGCTTTTTATCCAAACTTTGTTGATCCAAAAATCTCTCCTTGTGCTTATGGAAAAACTTATTGGCAATATTGTGAGTTTGAGAGACAAATTTTACCAGAAGAATTTTATAGTATTTATCATTTTATCCTTTTGCACCTTCTAATTTTTCCTTATAGAGGACTTCTAATTTATAATCCAGTCTTAATTTTTTCCATTATTGGTTTCTTTTTCTTAAAAAAGTATAGCAAAAGTTTAACTTTTTTATCTATCTTAATTTTTATTTCTCAACTTTTATTAAATGCCAGTTATTCTTATTGGTTTGGAGGAGGAACTTTTGGGCCTAGATACTTGCTATTTTCTATTCCATTTCTCTTTTTACCTTTTGCTTCCTATATTAAAGAAGTAAAAAATAAAAAAATTATTTTTACCATTACGCTTATCATTTCTTTTATTTCTGCTTTTATTTCTATCCTTTCAACAGCTGCTTATTGGGAAGGAGTAACAGTATATTTTTTACCAGATAGAATAGCACTAGTTGGATATTGGTATTCTGGAAAGAAGGTTGCTCTTAAATTTAGCGAATTAAATCCTTTAATTGAACATTACTTACCAGCTTTTATAGATAATGGTCCAAGAAGTAGAATTTTTGAATTTTTAATTAAAGGAGAAGTACCGGATATAAGAGATTTTAAAGGTATGCCTATTAGGGAAATAGCTTTTTTTGCAATAGAACCTTTTGGAATTTTAGTTTTAAAAGTTCCGTTTTTAATACTTTTAATTCTAGCTATGATAAGCTTTTTTATATGGAAAAGCGAAATTTTATCTAATAAAATCTTTTTCTCATTATTTCTTGTCTTAATTATAAGTTTATCACTTTACATTTTAGAAATTAAAGAATTTGTTTTTGAGAATTGGCATCCTTTAGGTAAAGATGAAAAGATTATTTGGGCTTCGAATAGTTCTAAAATCTATGTTTTTTCTAACCAAGATAAAGAAGTTTTTCTAAATGTTTCTTTTGTTACTTATAGAGATAACTCAGTAAAAATTAAATTAAATAATAAGGAAATTGGAGAATTTTCCGGAAATAGAATTTTAGAAAAAATTAATTTAAAGAGAGGATTAAATATTTTAGAGTTTATTGCAGTAAAAGGTTGTAAAATTCCCATGTTATCTGAAAACTCTTCTGATATAAGGTGCTTAGGTTTTGGAATAAAAAATTTTTCTTTAGAAGAATTCTTACCGAGCGAGATGATTTTAGGTAGTAATTGGTATGAAGAGGAAAAAGTAAATAATATTTCAATATTCTATGCATCCAAAAACGCTACTATAATTTTACCAAAAATTGAAGAAGAAGTAAAATTAAATATAACAATAGGAAGTTATAATAGAACTAGGGAAATAAAGATTATAGTAAATGGAAGATTTGTAGAAAGTTATAATATAAATCCTGAAATAAAAAATATAATAACTCCTGCTCTAATTTTGAATAATAGTGTAAACCTTATAAATATTGTTAGCGATTGCGATATTCCTGCTTATATAGAAAATTCGAACGATTTTAGATGCATTTCATTCTTTATAACTAACATTTCTTTAATAAAGTTAAAAGAAATATTAGAAAAAAATATTACTTTTGTCTTTTCTTCTGGATTTTATGATATAGAAAATGGTGGGGCATGGATGAGCGAAAAAGGAAAAATATATCTCTATTCAAAAGATTATGGATACAAATATATTAACATAAGCTTTACTGGTTCTCCAAATAGAACGCTTATCGTTTATCTTAATAGCCAGAAAATTGCCGAAAGCAAAGGTAACATAATTTTTGAAAAAGTATATTTGAAGAAAGGTGAAAATATTTTAGAGCTTTATTCTAAAGAAGGTTGCGAATTGGAAAAATCTGGAAGATGCTTAGGATTTTTCATAAGAAATGTTTCTTTAATTGATAACTTTTCAAATTTTGTCTTTTCTTCTGGATTTTATGATATAGAAAATGGTGGGGCATGGATGAGCGAAAAAGGAAAAATATATTTTAATACTAATGCTTCCATTTATATTTCTTTATACTTAACTTCTTATAAAAAGAGTAGAAGCATAGAAATTTATGCAAATAATAAAACTTATCTCTTTATAATTCAAAATAAAACTACTAAAATAGTCATACCTATTTTAGAAAAAACAAGTTATATAGATATAAAATCTAAATGCGATATACCAGCTTTTCTAGAAAATAGTAGTGATTATAGATGTCTTAGTGTTTTTATTTCAAAAATAGATTTCTCGAATAATACATTTTTCGATAAAAATTTCTTTGAAGAAGAAAAGTATGAAAAAGGTAATTTCAGATGGTTTAGCTTTTCTGGTAAAATTAGAATACTAGTATCAAAAAATGATAGTTATGCAATTTCTTTTGATGTTTGGAGCTATAATAGAAACAGAACATTAAAAATTTTATTAGATAATAATATAATTAAAATTTTAAATATCTCAACTTCAAAAACTAAAGTAAATTTACTTTTATATTTATCTGAAGGAGAACATATCATTAGCTTTGATACAGATAGTTGTGAATTTCCAAAAAATGATTTAAGATGTTTAAGTGCTGCAATAGGAAACTTTCAAATTAAAGAGTTAAATTTAGATACACTAGATTCTAACGGTTTTTATCCCATAGAAACTGCACCTAATCTTAAATTTAGATGGCTAAGTAATTCGAGTGAAATAACAATCTTTTCTACAGAAAAAATAAAAGCAAAAATTAAAATAGATTTTAGTTGGAGCTATTTAAGAGAAAGAAAAGTTTATATATATTTAAATAACTTGCTTTTGAAAAGCTTTAATTTATACAACAAAACTAGCATAGTTTTACCTGTTGAACTTAATAAAGGAGAAAACAAAATTAAAATTTTAAGTTCTTGTGACATACCTAAATTTGTAGAAAATAGTTTAGATGACAGATGTCTTTCAGTAGCTATAACATATTTTGATATAACTTAAGTTTCCCAAAATAACAACAATATGGATATAAAAATAATTAGAGAAGAAAGTGCTAAAAATAAGTTACCAAAAGGTTTGTTAAAGTTTACTAAGATAATGCTAATAGTTAAAAACAATATTCCTAAAATTAATGCTAGTACTTTTAAATTTTTCATATTTTTTCTCTAATTATTTCATCGCTTCTTTCAGCTAAAATAGCTACATATCCCTCTTTATGAGCTAAAGCATTTAATAATTGACAAGGTAAAATTCCTATAATATCTTTAGTATAAACAATTTTTCTGTTATATAAATCTATTCCTAGATATTTCTCTGGATTTTTTCTTAACCTTTCTTCAAAAATTTCTAAAAACATTCCTTCTTTTTGCGCTAGTTTTCTAACATAATCTTTATCTATAATTTTTAATTCTTTACCTTCTTTAAAAGCAACTATTCTTCTTCTATGCCATGAAATTGAATAAGGAAAAAGTAATACTTTTCTAGGATCTTCTATTTCTATTAATTCGTTTTCTACTTTTTCTTTATAATTTTCAATAGCTTTAGATGGTATGCTTAAGTTTTCGAACTTTATATCATAAAGCGCTTTTCTTATTTCTTTTTCATCAAATTTTTTTGTTTTTAGACCAGAAAGAAAGTTTTCAGATGTATAGATTATTTTTCTGAAAATATAAGGAAAACTGCTCCAATATTTTTCTATAGTTTTTGATAGTAACGGTGCTCCTATTTGA
Organism: Candidatus Aenigmatarchaeota archaeon; assembly: GCA_038742305.1. Taxonomy (GTDB): domain Archaea; phylum Aenigmatarchaeota; class Aenigmatarchaeia; order CG10238-14; family SpSt-28; genus JAHLMO01. Next base: position 1,091 of record JAVYKI010000022.1, on the reverse strand, counting down.
AACTCTAATAAAGAAAGTAAAAGACTTTGGGGCGAGTAAGCCAATAAATATCCAAAAGAAATTCTATCTATATAGTTCCTTATTTTCTTGTTAGAAAATTTGAAGGAATAATATTTCAATAAATTGTAAGGAATTGGAAAAGATAAAAAGTAGATAAAAGGTAAAATTGGATTGTTAGAATAAAAATATAAAGAAGATGCAGTCATAAAATAAAAGGGTAATAAAAGTTTTCTAAAATCTTTCCAACTCCTTTCTTTATACTTTTCATTTATTTCTTCTAATTCTTTAGGTATCAAATTATATTTCCTTAAAATTTTTTCTTTTTCTTTTAAAATTCTTATTCTTTTAACGGGATTTAAACTTACTTTTTCTTGGAATATTTTTATTTCTTCTTCTGAAATATTCTTTTTTTCAAAAAGTCTTTTAACTATAAGAGGATAAGGTGGTAAAGTTCTTTCAATCCAATCAATTTCTCCTTCGAGATTAAAAAAATAAGGAGAAAGAGAAGACGAAAAAATTCCATATTCTATTCTTTCTTCTTCTGATAAACTTTTATATGCTCTATAAGCGCTTAATCCTTCTATAGTATTTGAAAAAAATGGTTTATTTCTATTCAGAAAACTGAAAATAAATTTTTCTTCATCACTTAATCTTTGCCATTCTTTTATTTCATTCATAAATGTTATAAACACTAAGTAATAAATTTATAAAAATAATTATCTAATATGAATTATGGTAAAAGGATATGTGAAAAAATTGTTTTCCAGTTCGGATATTAAAAAAGAATTATCTTATACTACATCAATAATTAAAGAAGAAAATAAAAAAGGAAAATCTTTAGTAAGTAGTTTACTTGTTTCAATACCTTTTATAATAGGTGGCTTGGTTGCTGGTTACTATTTATGGAAAAGAAAAGAAGAAGAAAAGTATATAGATTCTGATAATGATGGCTTAACAGATTCTGAAGAAATAAGGCTTGGAACGAATCCGTTGAGCAAAGATTCTGATAATGATGGCTTAACAGATTCTGAAGAAATAAGGCTTGGAACGAATCCGTTGAGCAAAGATTCTGATAATGATGGCTTAACAGA
>JAVYKI010000021.1:0-5281 GCA_038742305.1 Candidatus Aenigmatarchaeota archaeon | reverse complement strand
ACTGGAAGGAAAAGTGAATTTAATTAAACAAAAAGATAAGTTATATGTTTAAGCTTCAATTTCTTGCACTAGATTTTTTAATTGCCTTTTCAATTTTTCTAATAATTTTTTCTTTAATTTTAATTAATTTTTTAAAAATTCAAGAAGATTTAAATAAAAAAATTGAATTTGAATTTCTTAAATCGAGCTTAGAAACTATTTCGTCTTTTTTTGATTTTACTGGTTACCCTGAAAATTGGAATTGTCAAAATTTTGAAGCAATAGGTTTTTTAAAAGAAAAGTATAGCAGCGAAATAAATTTAACAAAGCTAGAAGAAATAAACAATTGCTTAGAAAAAATTTTGCAAAAAGAGTTAATTTATGGTAAATTTATTATAAAAACTGAAAATTATTGTTTTGGATTTTGTAATGAAATTTTTGAAAATTCTGAAGCTATATTAACTACTAAAAGGATTAGAACAATAAATAATAGTGCAATTGAATTTCAAATTATAATATGGAAATGAAAGGAATTTATTATTCTATAGAAATAATTTTAAGCATTTTATTTTTAACTTCAATATTTTTTATAATTTATTCTTATTTCGAAAGTTTACCGAAATCAGAAGTTTTACCTTTTTCAAAAAATTCTTCTCAAGCAATTTTAAACGATATTTATACTATCTTAGTTTCTAACAAAGCTAAAAATTATATTCAGGATTTAAATTTAACAGATGAAAGTGTTTTAGAAGCTCATGTTTCTTATTTTGTTTCTGGTAATTATAAAAAATCAAAAGAAATAATTGAAAAAGCATTAGGAAATTTAATAAATTCTACGTGCTTTCAAATATGGATAGAAAATAATGTTTCTTATTCAAATTGCAATATTACTAATGCAGAAAATGTTAGAGTAATAGAATATTTTGTTTCTGGTTTTGAGTTTGGTAAGCAACCAAAAGGATATGTTGCAAGAGCTTGGCTTACTCAATACAAAAAAACTATTACAGAAGTTTTCGATTTTTTTGTTAGCGGTTCTGGTTGGAAAGTTGTTGCTGGAAATGGAGGAAATTTCGAATATTACAAGATTTTTGAAATCCCTGAAAGTGCAATAATTCATAATGCAAAAATATATGTTTCTATGCATGTTGGTAATGCAAAAACTCCTGTGCCACTATTTAACAAATTTGAAATTAATGGATATGATATTTCTAATAGTGTAAGGAATAATGTTGTTTATTTGGATTGTATAGGAAGCTTAAGCGAAACTAATTGTGCAATTTATAGCATAGTAGATATTTCAAATTTAATTCTTCCTGGAAAAAATTATGTTTATATTTCTGTCGGAGCTCCTTCTTCTTATCATGCGCATTTTCATCCAGGATTTAAGCTATCTGTAAATTATTCTATTAACGAAAGTCTTAAAGTTAAGGGTAATGTTGTTTTAAAAAGAATTTACTTTGATAAAATAATTGGAAGAACTGGAGCATGGATTATGATACCTTTCGAAATTCCTTTAAATGCAATTTTCTATAATGCTTCTCTTTTTCTTTCTGTAAAAAATCTAGAAGATACATACATTAGAAATTTTAATACTAGCGATATACTAATATTTTTAAATTCCGAAAAACCTATTTTTAAAGATGGAAATGATGATTTTGGAATTTATTATCCTTATTGGCCAAGATATTGTAATTATATAGATTTTAGAAACTATTATTGCAATAGATATGTTGCTTCTACAAAAAATTTAAACATTTCGCTAAATTTAACTCAATACTTAATTAAAGGAACTAACACTTTAATGATTTATTTGAATTCTTTTGGAGATTATCATTGGGGTAAAGATTATGCAGAAATTTCAAATAATTCCTATATTGATATTTACTATGTTTTAAATTCTTCTTTACTAGAATATGGAGAAATAGAAATAAAGAAGGAACTTGAAACTGGAAGCTTAGGGTTAATTCATTCAAATCCTTATGTTTTTAATTTTTCAGTAAAAAAAGATGTTAATAGTGCAATAATTCATCTAGCTCAAGGATTTTCTTCTATGATTAATGCAAGCATTAACAATATTGCGTTTTATACTTCTCCAACAATAAGAGCTGTTCCTTCTCACTTTTTCCTTAATCCTAGCTTAATAGTTAAAGATTTTAATAATATAATAAAATTAACAGATTTTCAGCCTAGCGGTGGAATAAGTCCTCAAAATCTCATTTTAAATTATACTTCTTTGGAATATTCTTTTAAAGTCAAAGGAATTGTTGGTTATGGAAATGTTTTTGAAACTCAAGAAGAAGCAATTGAAGATGCAATTAATAGGTTGAAAAATCAAGTTGGAGATGAAGTTGAAATAAGCAATGTAAACATAGATACAAAATCTGTTTTTGGTTTAAGGTGGACTTATGGACCTTTAAGAGTTTTAATTATTATGGCATGAAGCTAATAAGTTTTATAATTATAATTTCTATTTTTCTTTCTTCCTTACTTTCCTTTTTTCTTTTAAAAGTTTTTATAACTAGCTACAAAGCTGAAAAGTTTTTCGAAATTGAAAAAATTAAAACTTTAGAAAGGTTAATAGATAGTATATATAGAGATTTTGAAAATTTTATATCAATAGCAGTTCCAAGAATTTTTAAAGCAATTATAAGCTATGAAGTTGAAAACGGAATATTTTTTGAAAATATACAAAAAACTTTTGAAGATATATTTTTAGATAAAAATTATTACAACATTTCTTCTGATTTACTTTACAATTCAACTTTTAATTCTTATGTTTTAAAAATTTCAAATATTGGAAAAAATATTACTTTAATTCCAAAAAATTTAAAAATATATCAAAATAGTTCTTTTTCTGTTACTTTTGATATTGAGCTTGAAGTAAAAATTAAGGAAGAAAAACTAGAAATTAATCAAACTAGAAAAATTAAAAGAGAGATTAGCATATTAGGCTTTGAAGACCCTTACTATACAATAAATGCAAAAGGTAAAGCAGTTAATTTTATTAAAGATGGTTCTTACTTAATTTTTATTAATGTTTCTAACTTTACTTTTGCAGTTAATAATCAGCTTTGCTTTCCTTCTTTAAATGCTCCATGTTTTTTGGATAGGTTAGAAGGTAAAAGTTATTTAACGGAAAAATGTTCAATTGGATATTTTTGCTTAGTAGATAAAAGCTATTTAAGCAATTCCGGAATAGATGTTTTCCCAGAAAGAAGCAATGTAGATTATATTTATTTTTCTGAAATAAACATTTCAACTTGTAAAATTCAAAATCTAGATTCAAACCTTTATAGAATAGACGTTTTGCATGCACGGTTTTTCAACTTAACTCAAATAATATATGATTGTACATAAAATTATGAAAGTTTCCAATATAGTTTTGGCAATAATTTTAACAATAATTACTATTTTAATTTCTTATAAAACTTCTGAAGAAATCAAAAATATTGTAAATCAAACATATAGCGAAAATAAAACTATTAGCGAAAAAAATTATACAGAAAGTATTGAAAACGAAAGCATTGAAATTAATAAAGTAAATATTGAAAAAGAAAGTTTAAATGCTTCTAATTTTACAATTCCTTTCCCATCTTCTCAAACAAGCGAAATCTCTAAATCAGAAACAACGAAATTTTATAATTATTCCATTTTAGAAGAAGCATATATTTTTGATTTTTGCATAATTAAAGAAAATGAGCAGTTTTTTGAAGGCGGAGCTTCTAAATGCTTAAATAAAAGAGAACCTTATAGGTTTATAATTAAAGATTTTGGAAGTTTTATATCAATAAGCTTCGATAAAAATGTAAGCTTTAATTATACAAAAAAAGATGAAATTTTAATTGGAATTGGGTATGCTAAAAATTTTAAAGGAATAGAGGAAGTTATAAAAAGTGTTTTCTCTAATTCTAGCGAAATAAAAATTGGAAACTTTTATTTCGGAGAAAGGTATGTAGAAAACTATTTAGTTGAAACTTACCTAATTTTCCCTGTTTATATTATTAACTTAAGAAACTCTACAAACTTTATTTTCGTTGGAACAGATTTAAAAAATTATTTAATAGGAAAAATAGATATAGAGTATTATTAAATTTCGACCGTTTTATCTATAAAAAATTTGTAAAATTCAAATTCTTTTTCATTTACTAAATGAATTTCAAAAATTCTTGGTAAATCTTTTTCTATTTCTAAAGCTATTTTTGCTCTATTTTTATCATTTATTTCTTTAGAAACTATCAAAACATCTATATCACTTAAAAATGGATGAAAATTTCCTTTTACATAACTTCCAAAAACATAAACTTTTGCATCTTTTAAAATATTTTTAGCTCTACTAGAAATTTCCTTTAAATACTTTTCAGCATTTTTTACAGCTTCCCTTCTCTTTTCAATTATTTCTTTTATTACTTCTATTACTTCCATAAAATTTCCTTTAATTCTTTTGCAAATCCTAAAGCTTTTTCTGCATCTTCTTCAGAAAAAGAAATTGGTAAATATCTCGAACCAATATAAGCTATGTTTAAATTTTTAATAGTTTCCTTATATTTCTCTTTAATATTTTTCAAATCTACTCCAAACTTTTCCAAAGTTTCTATTAATTCAAAAATATCATTAACTTTTGGAAATTGAACTCCAAATTCTAAAATTTTTGCTTTTAGCATTAATTGAATGCTTTGCTCTGTGTTAAACATACATAAATCAAAGTCTTTTTCTTTAAAATCTTCAAAAGCATGCTTTAAAAATTTTTCACTCCTCTTTTTAAGCTTTTCTATAATTTCTTTCATAATTATTATATTACTCATAAAAACTCTCTCGAAAACCTATTCTTTTGATGAATATTTTTCTATCCTTTTTGCTATATTCAAAAAGAACTCTAATTTTACCAATTCTCATTCTAAACACATTCTAGTATCCAGCTAACTTTTTCACATTAATCTTTTTTATTACAGGAAAGAACTTAAGAAGATAAATATTATATTTAATTTTTTCTCTTAATTTGAGATTAAGATTCTTGAGAAACTTAACAGCTTTCTTATGTATAAATATTCTATTTTCATAATTCATCTTTTATTTTTTCCCAATCTAAATAATCTTTCTTTCTAATAGGTTCTTTAATTATTTTTTCTTCATAAGCTGTAGGTTTAACAGTTTTTATTTCTTTAAGATTTAACTCTATTAATTTTTCAAGATAAAGCTTTATTTTCTTTATTTCTTTATTTATTTTTCTTATTTCTTCAAGTACCTTATATTCAATTTTTAATTTCACAATATAATGTAAAACAACTAAAATTAATTTATGGAA
>JAVYKI010000020.1:0-5533 GCA_038742305.1 Candidatus Aenigmatarchaeota archaeon | reverse complement strand
AACCAACCAACCAACCAACCAACCAACCAACCAACCAACCAACCAACCAACCAATAAAGTTAGTGGTAAGTAAATTAACAAAATGTTGTTAGGCTAAGATGATGTAGTCTTTGTATTTTTCTCGGTTTTCATCGAAATTTTGAAGAAGTCGAAACAGGTTTTTATTCTTGTTATTATATAACTACAATTAAAAAAGTCTTTGTATAGATTTATGTTACAAATAGATTTATTTATGCTTGAATATAATTCTTCTTTTGATATTATTGGGTAGTAGTCTAATTCGTTGATTAGTTGAGGTTCTATGAATGTTAGGTTGTTGTTTACAATAAATGCTACTATACTGTGAGCCGCATCTTCTGTTATATTGTTTGATGTTAAGTAGATTATTGTTATACAAGAGAAAATGTTATTATTTATGCTATGCATAATTAGTTGATTTGAGTAATCTACACAATTATAATCATCTTTTATTGATAAATTAAATGTTGAGATAATATTGTAAAATTCATTTTCTGTAATGTTGATTTTTAGGTTGGTTGAGTTTGTTAAAATGATTAGTGGTTTGAGATTATAAGTTGGTATTGAGTTATTGTTAGATAGTTTGAAAAGTAGAATTAGTAAAACTGCAAAAAATATTATTGTTATTAATTGAAATAAATTCATATTAATCATCAACATAACTTGCTTTATTTCTTTCTGTTTCTTGAACTATAACTTCTTTTACTCTTACATTATTTATGTTTAACTCTTTTAATCTATTTTCAAAATATTCAAAAATAAGTTTAGCTAACATTTCTGCTGTTGGTATAAGTAGTAAATTATTTAGGTGAGTATGGTCTAATTTATCTTCTATTTCTTTGCTAATTTTTCTAATTTCACCAAAGTCTATTAGCATACCATTTTCTAATTTATCTCCTTCTAATATAATAGTAACTTTATAACTATGTCCATGTAATCTACCACATTTATGATGATAGGGTATAGTATGAGATGCTTCAAATGAAAAATTATGATATATTCTAAACTTTTTCATATTATTTTTTAGTTTTAACCGCTTCTGTTATTTTTCTTATCATTGTTATTATTAAAGTGGTTATAGATATTAAGAGGTTTATTGTAAATATTGTATTGTTATAGTTAACTATGTTTGATAAAGTGTTTAGTTGGTATTCATTTTCTGCTTTTGTAAAGATTGCTTCTATATTAACTCCAATTGATAGAAAGTATGATATTAATGTTATTAGTAATGTTAGTATAGATGAAACTTTGTTTTTGTAGACTAAGTAGAAAATGTATAAATTTGCTGTAGTTGTTAATAAGTTTAATATTAGTAAAATTGTTAGCATCATAATAATATTATGGGAATGTTGGAGTTATATTTAAGGTTGGTTTAGGTATAACTTGTTGCATACCAGTTATTATATTAAATAAGTTAGGTAGCATTAAAAATGTAAATACTAAAAGTGAAATTAATACAATTAATATTAGAAATCTTGGATTTCTAATTATATTGAGAAAGGTAGAACTTGTTTCTGGAGTTTTTAATAATCCTTCAGCTTTTGTTAATAGTTCTTTTGTTAGGTGGAGAATAGTATCTATTTGAGAAAGTCTACTTGTTGCAGATAACTTTTTAATTGTTATAGTATCTAATGCGTATATTGTTGGAGAATATACATCTATAGTTATTTCTTTTTCTTTTGCTTCTTTTACTTTTATTAATGATAGATTTTTTAGGCTTTCATTACTTAATAATTCATATGGATAGACTAAAAATAAACATTCTACTCTATATGGTTCTAATGTAAATAAAACTTCTCTATCTTTTAAGTTTAGATTGATAATGTAATCAAATATACTATTAACTTTTTCTAACATTATTTTTGGTGAGTATAAAATGAATTCTTGTTCTGGAGAGACTTTTAGTTTTATTGTTTCGTCTCCATATTCTTTTTTAACTTTTAATGTTATAGTATTATCAGCAGATTTTTCTGCTAATGTTACAAAAACTCTATTTTCATAAATAATGAAAACTATTTTCTTATTTAGTTTTTGAGCTACTTCAAATATATTTTTCATGTTTCTTTTGTTTCTTTTTGTTTAGTTTTTGATTCTTCTATATTTAGTATAACTTGTTGAGGTTGATAGAGTTGATGAATTGTATTAATTTGTATTCCGCTTTGAATTAAGTATAGTATTTTTCTTATTAAGAATTTTATAATATCTTCTAATCTTCTGATAACCTCATCTATTTTTCTTAAATCATCTTCACTTAAGTAGCTATCTAACTTGTAATTATAATAGTATTTTTTATCATTTATCATTATAACATTAGTAATAGATACTTTAATTTGTAAAATTTCTTTTTGTAGAATTGTTAATTTTTCTGCAACATTTATAAGAAGACTGATTAAATTTTTCATAGGTAAGTCTATTTTTTGAATTGCTTCTAAAGATGATAATAATGTTAAAATTAAATCATAGTCACTTATAATTTTATCTGCTATTCTTTGGTATCCTAAATTAACTCTTATTAGCAATTCTCTAATGTTTTCTATATCTTTTGTATCCATATTTTATTTAGTTCTTCTATTTTCTTTTTTATATAGTATATTGTAAAGGTTGATAAACCTAACCCATATCCTAAAGTAAAACTATTATTAACTAATAACCCAATAATAATTAGTGAGAGATTGAAAGTTGAAAGTAAGAAAATTTTTAATCCTGTTTTTTGAGTTTGAGATAGCAGTTTCATCTTTTTGTTTTTAAGTATTCTAATGCTTTTTGTTTTATAAAATTCATATATATATTAACTATGTTAGCTAAAACTTTATCTTCTTCAATTTTTTCATTAATGTTATGAGTGAAGATTTTTTCTTTGATATTAAGATAAAAGTTAAAGTTGATTATTTTACTTTTTAGGAAAGATGAAATAGTTAACTTTGCATTACCTTCTAAAATTGGGAAGGCTATACCATTTTTTATGTTTACATTACAATTTTGAATTTCTACTTTATAATTTTTAACTTTAGATTCACCCGTTAAATTGAAGTTTACACTTATAGATTTAATATAATCATCTAAAATATTATAATCTTTAAATTTAGACATATTTGAAATTACTTCTATTAATGATGTTATCTTATCCATAATATAATTTATTAGGATTTATATAAAATAATTATGGTTGTGATTATTTGAGCTAGTAGAAACATTACAACAAATGTATAGTTAAAGTTGATGTTTACAAATTTTGCAATTATAAAATAATATAATATTAATATCATTATATTAATAAATATGCTACTATACAAACCTTTAATAATTCCTCCTATTGCTGCTAGAAATGTAAATAAGGTAATACACCAAAATATTGGAGTAAATTCTCCTAAAAATGTTAAAGGTAATAATAGGTCTTGTAAAACATCCATATTATCTTCTTACACCAAACATTATATAGAATATTAGTCTACCCATTTCAACAACTAAACCTATTATTGCTGGAGTTATTATTAACCAACTTATTATACTTGATAAAATGCTTGCAGTTTGTAAATCTATACCAACTAAAAATATTATATAATTAATAAATATTTCTATACTTTTTCTAACAACATTAATACCATTTATAAGAGAGGTTATCATTAATGCTCCTATGTTAATTAGTAAAGATGGTAAAGCTACAATTATATCTAAACCTTTGACATTAGCTACAGCATTAATTGCTGTATTTAGAGATGAGGTATCATAATCTATTAGTAAAAATTCATTTAAATCTACAAAATTTATAACATTATTAATTAGAACAACAAAAAAAGCTATTATAAACCCTATTTTAAATGTTGAGTAATATACTTCACTTGATGTTTCTAAAATTCCCATAATTATTTATTTGCTTTGATATATATAATACTTACTATTATGGTTTGTAAAACTAAAAGTAATCCTAACATATTGATTATTATATGGGAAGGAGAATAGTATATTATTATTGAACCTATTAATAAAGATAATATAGATGCAATAAAGATTGCACGGATGTTTAGTGGTTTTAGATAAGTTAGTAATAAAATGAATGATAGTAATATTATACTAGTAATTAAATCAAATTTGATTTCTTTACCTGAAACTTGGTAATTTTTATCAAATATTAATTTATTACCTTTATAAATTTTTATATTTATTATATCTGTTTCGTTTAATCCAAATTGATTGTATAGAATGTTATCACTGAAACTATCTGTATCTAAAAACATTCTGCTATAAATTAGCTGATTATCTTTGTAAATTTCTAATTTATAATTATCTGTAGTATATTTAACTGCTATAGTTATAATTTTATTATTTGCGTCAGATTTTATTGTTATAAATTTAAATGTTAAGAATTCTTTTGTTTTTTGCTGTAATAAATATAATAGTTTGTTTAAATCTATATTGTTAGAAACTTCTCCTCTGATTGCGGATAAAAATGTTTTATTACCATTTATGATTGAAATTGTATATAAACCAGGTAAGGTGTAAAATGTGAAACCATAATACTGACCTAAATTATCTGTTTTAGATATTGTTTTTACGCATCCACTTTCTGCTCTCTCAACAATAAAATAATTATCGAGAGGAGAAGTTGAATATGCTGTTTGAGTTATTTGGTTTAATTCTGGTCCTAAACATACATATAATTTGGTATCTTTATATTCTTTTAGATAATAAACTGAAGAAATGTAAGTAGTAGTATAAACTTGGTCTAATCTCAAAATCCAATTTGAGGTTGGTAATAATAAATAAATTTTACTTGTTAAATTTTCATATATATATCTATCGGTAAATAAATCACTTATCGCTACAAATCTAACCAAACTTGTTTTATTAGTAGAGCTATCAACCCATAACTTAGTATCATATTTTCCTGTTTCTTCATCTATAGGGTAAATTTCCAAATAAAATAAAGGATAAATATATTCTGTTTTATTTATGTTATAAAAGTCTTTACAATAAACATAAACTTTGAAATTGGAGGAATTTATTGTATAATTATAGTTATAGGTTTGAGTATAGTTTGTTATTGTTAAATTGTATAAATCACTAAATGAGCAATTTAAATATGGTGCTAATGAATATACATTTAAGCTTGCTGTTGAGATTGGATGGTTGATTGAAAAACCAAAATAAATTTTTATACTTATATTCATTAAAATAGTATTAATAAATACAAATGTTTGATTATTTGTATTTTTGAAATTCTCTAATCTTACTCTAATATTATACCATCCATCTACTAAATTAATAGTATCAATTATATTTCTTGTTTGATTATCACATATTAATGGATAAGTTCTATTAATTGTTTCATTAATCAATAAATAAACATTTCTATTAGCATTCAAATAACCGCATCTATATGTTATTTGATAGTTTAGATATTTAGTATAGTTTACATTATTATATGTTGTAAAGTTTGAATATGTTATTGATAAATCATATAATCTTAATGTAAATATTATTTGAACTGTTATATTTGTTTGATTATTTACTATAA
>JAVYKI010000019.1:0-5575 GCA_038742305.1 Candidatus Aenigmatarchaeota archaeon | reverse complement strand
CTAAATCTTTAAAAACAAAATTTGCACAGCCGTTTGAAAAATCAAAAGCTATTTTTAAATTTTTTAATTCTTTTGCTTTTTTTAGAAGAAAATTTAAATGCTTTAATTTCAAGTTTTCTGCATTTATAATTTTAGCTTTTCCACTTTCTTCTAAAAAATTTTTTGAATAATAAATTTTTTCAATTTCATTTAGTCCGTTTTCATATCCAATTTCATTTCCTTTATAGTAAATTTTTAGCCCATTATATTCTTTTGGATTATGGCTAGCTGTTATCATTAAAGCTAAATCAAACTTTTTGCAAAGAAAGTTTATAGTAGATGTAGAAACATAGCCAATATCATAAATTTTAAGATTATAATTTGATAAAGAGCTTAAAAGAGCTTGTTTTAAAGAAATAGATGAAATCCTTACATCATTTCCAACTAATACCTTTTTTACATCTTTAAAATAAGTTATTATTGCTCTTCCTAAATTCTTAAAAACTTCTTCATTAATTTCATTAGGATAAATTCCTCTAATATCATAAGCTTTAAATATCATAATTTATGGATAAATTAAAGTTTATTTACTTATTCGATTTTTTTTTAAACTTAGCAATTTATGTAATTTCTCCTTTTCTAGCAATTTATGCAAGAAGCTTAAGCTTTTCAGAATCTTTTATAGGAATTTTTTCCGGAATACTTAGCTTTAGCGCTTTTTTTGGCTTTATTTTTTCGTTTTTTATTAGGAAAAACGAATATTTCTTTAAACAAGCTTTTTTAACTTCTCTATTTATCTATGGATTTTCCTGGTTATTGTTTTTTTATGCAAAAACAGAATTTTTATTTCTTCTAATAACAATAATCTTAACAATTAGTGGAGGAATATTTAATTTACTTTATACTTCTTTTATTTTAAAAAGTTTAAGCGGAAAAACTGAAAGATTCGTAAACATAAGTTTTACTTTTGCATCTGCTTATATTATTTCAAGCTTAGTTTCTGGATTTATTATTTCTAAATATGGTTTTATTTATCCTTTATTCTTCTTCCCATTCCTAATTTTTATTTTTCTTATCTTATTCTTTTTTAAAATCGAGGAAAAAATAAAAATTAAAGTTGAAAAAATGGAAACTAATTTTAAAATTTCTAAAAACTTTTTAAAGTTTACTTCTTTATTAGCATTTTTCTATTTTGCAGTAGGAATATCAAGCCCATATTTTCCAATACTTCTTACTGAAGAAATGAAATTAACATCTTTTGACTGGGCAATAGTTGGAATAGTTGAAATGTTATCTTTTATTATACTTTTCCCTTCTATAAGGCTAATTGCTAAAAAATATACCCCCAAAACTTTGCTTCTTTTTTCAACATTTTTTATTTCTTTTATTCCATTAGTTTGGGTTATAACAAAAAACTATTTAATAATACTTTTGTTTAGTATAATTTCCGGAATTTCTTGGAGAATATTTTCTTTCTCTTATTTATCTTACCTTTCTTTAATCACTAAAAATTATTTTAGCTTAGGATTGTTTTCAGTTTCAATAAACTTGGCTTATTCTCTTGGAAGCTTTGTTTCTTCAATAATAATTAGTTTTTTTGATTTAGAAGCTTTATTTTACACTTCTTCACTTTTAAGATTTTTCTCTTGTATATTATTCTTATCTTTAGAAAAAAAGAAATTAAATGTAGAAGAATTTTTAAAAGAATTAGGAACAATAGTATTTTCTTCTTTTAACATTTTAACAGAAATATTTGAAAAATGGTTTAAATTAATTTTGCCAAAATCTCAAATCCTCTCTCCTTTATATCCGCAAAAATCACATTCATAAATTTTTACAGTTATAACCGTTTTATCTGTAATTTCTTTTGGTACAAACTTTACTTTTGCATTTTTTCCACAAATTGGGCACTTAGAAAATTTTGGTATTTCGTTAAGTACTGCCATATAAATTTTAAATTTTTATAAATTTATGCTTGATATAAAATTGCTAAGAGAAAATAAGGAACTAGTTATAAATAATTTGAAGAAAAGAAATTTAGAAAATCTTATAGAAAAAGTTGAAGAATGTTTAGAATTGGATAATAGATGGAGAGAAGTTATAAAGAAGTTAAATAATTTAAGAGCTGAAAAAAATAAAAAAAGTGAAGAATTTGCAAAAACTAAAAATCAAGAAATATTAGAAGAAGTTGAAAGTTTGAATAAAGAAATTGAAGAACTTGAAAAAATTGAAAAAGAGTTAAAAGAAAAGAGAGATTTTATTTTAAAAAATTTGCCAAATATTGCTCATGAAAGTGTTCCTTATGGAAAAGATGAAAATGATAATGTTGCGATTAGATATTTTGGAACAATAAAAGTTGAAAAAGAAAAAGCAAAAGAAATAGAAAATTTGTATCCAGTAAAAATTAAAAAAGTTAATTATAAATTACTTTCCCATTACGATCTAATGCAAAAGTATGTAGATACAGAAAGGGCTGCAAAAACTTCTGGCTCAAGATTTTACTTTTTAAAAAATGAAGTTGTAATACTTAATTTCGCATTAATAAGATATGGAATAGATTTTCTTAGAGCTAAAGGTTTTACAATCCTTTTTACTCCATTTTTAACTAGAAGGTTTGTAGAAGAGGCTGCAACTCATTTTTCAGATTTTGAAGATGTTATTTATAAAATAGAAAATGAAGACTTATACTTAATTCCTACTAGCGAGCATTCAATTTTAGGTTATCATGCAAATGAAATTATTCCAGAAGAAGAATTGCCTTTAAAGTATGCAGGAGTAAGTAGCTGCTTTAGAAAAGAAGCTGGTGCTCATGGAAAAGATACTAAAGGAATATTTAGAGTTCATCAGTTTGAAAAGGTTGAACAGTTTGTTTATAGTAAGCCAGAAGAAAGCTGGCAAATTCATGAAGAATTAATAAAAAATGCAGAAGAATTTTATCAAAGTTTAAAATTACCATATAGAATTGTAAATATTTGTAGTGGAGATTTAGGTTATGTTGCTGCAAAGAAATACGATTTGGAAGCGTGGTTCCCCGGGCAAACGAAATATAGGGAGCTAGTTTCTTGCTCAAATTGTACTGATTGGCAAGCTAGAAGAGCAAACATAAGATTAAGAAGGAAAGATGGAAAAGTTGAATATTTACATACTCTTAATTCAACATTAGTTGCTACTGAAAGAACAATTTGTGCAATTTTCGAAAACTTTTATGATGGAGAAAAAGTAACTATACCAAAACCTTTAAGAAAATATACAGGCTTTAAATACATATATATTTAAAAGAATATTTATGGATTTGATGCCTAAGCAAGTGTTCTTTACAAAAGGTACAGGAACTTCTAAAGATGCTCTCTTAAGTTTTGAGCTAGCTTTAAGAAATGCTAAAATAGAAAAGTTTAACTTAGTTCCAGTAAGCAGCATTTTGCCTCCAAAAGTAAAAATAATAAGTTTAGAGAAAGGGCTGAAAAAGCTAAAAGCAGGACAAATAGTTTTTTGTGTACTTTCAAGGTTTACTTCTAATGATAAAAACAAAGAAATTTTCAGCTCTGTTGGAGTAGCAGTTCCAGAAAATAAAAATTTGAATGGATATTTAACAGAATATCATGGATATTATAAAAAAGGAATTGAAGGTCATGCAAAAGAATATGCTAAAAAAATGCTTGAAACAAACTTAAATGTTAAAGCTAAGGAAAATTTTGAAATTTTTAATAAGGCAAGAGTAAAAGATTATACAACAGTAATTTCTGCAGCCGTATTCATAATTTAATGAGAGTTTTTGTCTTTGTTTCACACGGCTTTACAACTTATAAATTTAAAGACTTTTATAAAGCAGGAAGATTAGATATTGCAATTCATTCTATACTTCATGCCTTTTTTATTTCAAACGGATTAAGAAAAGATGTGGAATTCAATTTATTGCTTTATGGTCCGCCAAAGCCTCCAATAAGAATTAAAATAGTTTCTAATATTGAAACTCCTTGGAGTAAAAAAGATATAGGTAGCTTAATAAGAATCTCTCTTTACAAGTTTTATAAAAAAGGAGAAAAGGAAATCGAAAGCTTAAAAGGAGTTTTTGTTAGTAGAGATGATTTAAAAAAAGTTTTAGAGGAATATAAAAGCAAAGATTATAAAATTTTTTTACTTGATCCAAAAGGTAAGGAAATAGAAAGTGTAGAATTTAGTAAAAACCAAGTTTTTGTTTTAGGAGATTTTTTAGGATTAGAAAAAGAGCACTATAAAATTGCTGAAAGTTTTGCTGACGAAAAAATTTCATTAGGCAATATTACTTATTTCACTTCTCAGTGCATTTTTATATTAAATTATTTTTACGATAAGAAGTTTGGAGCTGAATATTGGGATACAAGTTTTAAGTTTAAATATTAAATATAAATATTAAATATTATGAGACTTATTTCAACATTTGTAGCAACAATTATTATAGTTTTAATAACTGTTGGTATAGGAATATTAATTTATTCTTGGGCTTCTGGATATTTAAGAGGAAATATAGAAACTGCTATAGGAACTCAAGAATTAATTGTTGAATGTACTCAAGTTAATTTAGATGTAGATTATTATAAAAATTTTAAATATAGAATTCCAATAACAATTAAAGAAAATAGTGGGAAAAATTTAACAGATTACCAAGTATTAATTACTTTAGATACTGCTAGTTTAATTTCTGCTGGAAAAATGAAAAGCGATTGTGGAGATATTAGATTTACTGATTCAGATGGAACAACTTTATTAAATTATTGGATTGAAAGTGGATGTAATTCGACTAATACAAGAATTTGGGTAAAAGTTCCTAATATTCCTGCTTCTGGAACTAAAATTATTTATGTTTATTATGGAAATCCAAGTGCAACAAGTTTGAGCAACGGAGATTTAGTTTTTGATTTTTTTGACGATTTTAGAAATGCTAATTCTATAAATACAAGTAAGTGGGTAATTTCTGCAGGAACTTCTAATGATGTTATAGCTGTTGGAAGCGGTTATTTAAGAATTTATTCAGATGGTACTTCTCCAGTGAAAACAATTCAAAGTTTAAATGCTGTAATAGGCATTAATTCAGTTTTTGAAACAGTAGGAACTTTAATAAGTATTGATAATGCTCATTTAAGTTGGGGATTTATGGATAGTAATCAAGCAGATGGAAATGGCTATTGGCCGTTTTATACTTCGGGAAATATTTATAGAGATTATAAAAGAACTCCAGGAGCTTGGACACTTTTAGGAACTGGAGGTTCTTATACTGCAGGAACTTATCAAAGGCACGTAGTAATAAGACAAAACACAAACTTTAAATTTTATGTTGATGGAACATTAGTTTTTGACAGAACTATTACAGAAGTTTCAAACAAAAATTTATATTTAATTGCACCAAGAATTTGGAATGAAAACACTGGAGATATAGGTGAAATTAGATATTTATTTGTTTTAGTTAGAAAATACACTTCTCCAGAGCCAACTTATACATTAGGAAATGAAGAATTCTTATTAAAATTATTATTAACTAATTTAGGAGCTAATTTAGGTAAACAATACTTAGTAAAAATAAACTATGAAGATGGAAATGTAATTACTCAAAACATAACTT
>JAVYKI010000018.1:0-5674 GCA_038742305.1 Candidatus Aenigmatarchaeota archaeon | reverse complement strand
TTTCCAGAAATTTTTTGAATTAATAGAAATTGCTTTTGAGTTTTCCTCTCCTAAAATAGCAAAATAAGAATTAAAAGCAACATACTTTTTTCCTTTTTTTACTACATAACCCTCTTTTTCTAATTTTTTTAGTTTATAGTAAGCAAGTTGAGGGCTAATTTTTAGTTCTTTAGAAATTTCTTTTAAACTCATTTCCTTATTCAAAAGAATTTTTATTATTTTTTCTTTTTCTTCATCTAAATGAACTTCTTTTGGAAAATATATCTTTTCTTTAACTTTAAGTATAGCTTCCATAATTTTAAAATAGTATTTTAAAATATTTAAATAATTTTTTGAAAAATGATGATACCTTAAACATTTTTAAAGAAATTTTTAAAAAAGTATTTAAATGCAAATAAAAAAGTTTAAAGTATGTGCGGTATATTAGGAATAATATCTAAAAATGCTATAAGTGCAAAAGAAGCAATTAATCTTTTAAAGAATTTAGAATACAGAGGATATGATTCTGCCGGCTTAGTAACAAAAGAAGGAAAAGTTGTTAAAACTGTTGGTAAAGTAGATAATTTATTGAATAAAGTAGATGGCTTATCTTCTTCTCTTTTTATATTGCATACAAGATGGGCAACTCACGGCAAAGTAAGCGAAAGAAATGCTCATCCACATTTTGATTGTGAAAAAAATATTTTTATAGTTCATAATGGCACTATTGATAATTACGAAGAAATTAAAAAAGAATTAAAAAATCATACTTTTTATTCTGAAACTGATAGTGAAGTTTTTGCACATTTTTTCGAGCAAAAATTAAAAGAAGGAAAAAATATTAAGGAAATTTGTAAAGAAATTTTTGAAAAGTTTAAAGGAACTTATGCTGTTTTAGTTTATATTAAAAATTTAAATAAAGTAGTTGCTTTAAAAAATGGAAGTCCTTTGGTTATAGGAATAAGCAAAGATAAAATATTTTTATCTTCAGATGTTTATGCTTTTTCAAAATATACTAATAGAGTTATAATTTTGGAAGATTACAATTTTGCTGAAATAGAAGTATGAAAACTTGTATTATTTGCAATGATGTAATTAACGGAACAAAAATTAATGAAAAGCTAATTGAAAATTTGATAAATTATTTGAAAAATAAGGTTGATTCTAAAACTTTAGAGAAAATAAAAGAACTTAAAGATTTTCCTATTTGTAGATGGGATTTATTTCAGCTTGTAGGAAATATAATAGAAGATAAAAGTTTGGCAAACCTCTTTAAGAAAAAACTTGTAAAAATATATGATTTTGGTTTTAATGTTATAAGTGTTTAAATGGAAATAAAAATTTATAATAAAAATGGAATAGAATTAAAGCTTGAAGAAAAAGTAATTAACTTGCAAGAACTAAAATATGAAACTAGTTTTGAACACTTTTTAATAAAAGAAATATATGAACAAAAAATTGTTTCAAAAATTTTAATTGAAAGCTTAAGAATAGAGCAAAAAGATAGAATATATAAAATAAGGCAGTTAATTAGCGAATCTAACAAAATAGTTTTTATTGGAGCAGGCTCTTCTTACAATTCTAGTTTAATAGGAGCACATCTTTTAAGAAAGCTAGGTTATGAAAGTTATGCTATTATAGCATCTGAGTTTGAAGAATTAAACTATGACAAAAGTACTTTAGTTTTTTTAGTTTCGCAAAGCGGAGAAACTATGGATACAATATTGGCAGCTAAAAAATTAAAAAATAAGGTTAAGGCATTAGTTTCTATAGTTAACATACCATATTCAACTCTTTTTAGAATTTCAGATTATCCTTTGGAAATTAAAGCTGGACCAGAAAAAAGCGTAGCTGCAACAAAAACTTATACAAATCAAGTATTAACATTTTTCTTTTTAGCCAAAGAATTAGGATTTAAGATTAAAATTAATAAAATTCCTAAAGAAATAGAAAAAACTATTGAAAGAAATGAAAACAAGATTAAAGAAATTTCTAAAATTTTAAAGGATGTTAAAGATTTGTTTATTTTAGGAAGAGGTATAAACTTTTATTCTTCTTTAGAAATTGCATTAAAGCTAAAAGAAATTTCTTATATTCATGCAGAAGCTTTTTACGGCTCAGAACTTAAGCACGGCACACTTGCTTTAATAGATGAAAATTCTTACGTTTTGGCTTTAGCTCCTTTTTGGGATGAAAATATAAAAGTTAATATAGAAGAAGTAGAAGCAAGAGGTGCTAAAGTCTTTTCAATTCCGCAAGATTTTAAAGTAAGCGAGAAGTATCCAGAATTTTCTCTTTATTCTGTAATAATAGGACAATTGCTTACTTATTATACTGCTAAAGAAAAAGGTTTGCCTATAGATTATCCAAGAAATCTTGCAAAAACAATAACTGTTAAATGAACTTTAAAACTAAAGAAATAATTACAAAAGGAATAAAAATTTATTTAGAAAAAGATGGGAAAGAAATTGCAAGGTGTTGCATTTATCTTATTTATAATGATTTACATGAAAGACCTTATGCTTTGCTAGAAGATGTTTTTGTTGATGAAAATTTTAGAAATGAAGGAAAAAGGAATTGGTTCAGAATTAATAAAGAAAGCTATTGAAATAGCAAAAATTATGAGTTATAAAATTATTGCTACAAGCAGATTTGAAAGAAAGAAGGTTCATAATTTTTACAAAAAGTTAGGGTTTAGAAAGTGGGGCTATGAATTTATAATAGATCTTGAATAATGGAAGCAATATTGCTAGCAGCAGGAGAAGGAATAAGGCTAAGACCTTATACTTTATTAACTCCTAAACCTCTTTTTACAATTAAAGGAATTCCTTTAATTACTTACCATATAGATAGACTTAATAATTTAGGAATAGAAAATTCAAAAATTTATTGCGTTGTAAATTATTTAAAAGAAGAAATTAGTGGTTATTTAAAAAGATTTCATTATGGAGTTAATATAATTGAACAAAAAGATAAAAAAGGAACCGCTGCTGCTGCTGAAGCTGTTAAAGATTTTATAAGCGAAAAAGAAATTTTAATAGTTTATGCTGATACTTATTTTGAAGATGATTTGAAAGAGTTTATAAAGTATGATTGGGCAATTGGTGTTGCTGAAGCTGAAGATGTTTCAAAGTTTGGAAAAATAATTTCTGAAAATGGTTATTTAAAAGAAATAAAGGAAAAAAGTGAAAAAGGAAAGGAAAAAATATTTGCTGGAATTTTGAAAGTTAAGAAAGAATTTTTTGAAGTTTTAGATAAAATAAAGCCAAACGAAAAATCTGGAGAATATTATTTAACAGACGCTATTTTAATTCAAAATTCTAAAACCCCTTTCAAAGTTTATAAATTAAAAGGTTTTTGGTTTGATATTGGAAATGAGAAAAATTTAAAAGCAGCTAGGAACCGAAAAGCATATATTTAACATTTACTTTAAATATATGAACTTGATAAAGAAAGAAATTATTTTTGTAGCATTTTTTGCAATAGTTTTTTCAATAGGAATAGTCTTTTCAGAATGTCAAGTAAAAGATGTTCAAGCTTCTATTACTCTTGATGAGGAATGTAAAAACATACTTATAAATGCCTTAGTAAAAACAACAGAAGCTTGTAATGGGTTTTATGTTCATACATTTTTAAATCTTTACCTAGACGGTAAAAGAGAAAAAATCATGTTAAATAGTTATGGTGTTATTAACAGTGAAGTTAGAATAAATGAAAAATATCCTGTTCATAGTTATTATTTATATAGGTTTCGAACTGTTGAAGCTTCTCTTTCTTTCATAACTTCCATAAATGTCCCAGAAAAAGAAACTCCAAAAACTAAACTCTCATTTGAAAAATGTAGAGATATCCAACCAAAATGTACTCCAATATCTTTATCTCTTTCTGCTCCGAAAAACAGATATGAATGCAATTCTGTAGTAGAATTTGCTGTTTCAGGAGAAGCTAAATGTCCAGATGGTGGTTCAGTAGATGTCGAATTATATAAAGGTAATCAATTAATAGAAAGAAAAAGTTTTCTAGTAAGCAGAAACCTGTTTTCTGGTACAATTCCAGTAAGAGTAACTGGTACAGATTATAGAGGTGCATATCATGCACAATCAGGAAATATTAAGTCTAATACGGTACAAATAGATGTTAACTGTGGCTGTACTATTAAAAAAGCTGTTTTAAATTTACAGCCAACTGTAATAGATTCCTGTCCTAGTTATGTTAAAACAAAAGTTGTTGTAGAAACAGAGAATTGTCCAGACGGAACAGAATTTGTGGCAGATATAATTAGGGAGGAAAAAAGAGGCATTGCTAGTATTTTAGAGCAATCTTTCTTTAATAAAGTACTTACTTTAAGAGGTGTTATAAGAAATAATGTAGGAACTACGGAAGAAGCTTCTATTAGAGTAAATGACGAGCTTCAAAGCGGAATATATTATGCTTTAGTTAATTTGATAAGAGAAGGCGAAAGAATAGAACCCACTATAAAATCTAATTCAGTAGAATTGAACGTAGAATGTTTGCAGCCTCCAGAAGAGCCACCATTACCATTAGAAACATTTACTTTAAGAATAAATAAGGGTTGGAATTTAGTTTCTATTCCTTTTTCTTCTTCACTATCTATCACAGAAGATAATTGTAGGGAAAATATAAGAGCAATTTTTGGTTATTCACCACAAGAGAAAAAATATTATAAAATTAAATCAATAGAAGAAATGAAATTTGGATATGGATATTGGATATTTTCTAGAGAAAATTGCGAAATAACTCTTAGCGGAAATTGGGGAACTAAAGCTGAATTACCCAATTTGTATAAAGGTTGGAATGTTGTAGGAGCATTAAATACTACCGTTAGTATAGATGAAATTAAAAATAATTGTAATATAATATCAGTTTTTACTTATGATTCTGAAAATAAGAAATACGTAAGAGCTAATCAATTAGAGTCTGGAAAAGGGTATTGGATTTATGTGAGAAACGATTGCAAGCTAGGAGAATAATTTTTTAATTATTAAGATAATTAAACCTAGGATAGCTAAAAAGAAAAGCAGATAAAATAAAAAATCATTGCTAGTCTTTTTTGTTTCTAAAATTTCTGTTTCTCTTTGATGTTTAGAATCTATCAAAGCACTATTATTAACTATTAAAATTTCCTTTTTTAATTCTTTATTAACAAAAATTTGAATTTTTGAAGAATTTTCTGGCAAGCTAAATATAAAATTTTTAATAACATAAGGAACTTTTACAATTTCTTTTCCTTTACTTATAGAAAAAACTTCTTTTATAAAATCGCTTTCTGAAACATTTGAAAACAAAATTTTAACTATATTATTTTTATCATCGAGTATTCTAATTTCTATGTTACCACTTTTTTCATACTTTTCTTCTTGAAAATCTTGAAAATAATAAGTAATTAGGGAAACATTATAGCTAGTATCTATACTTATTTCTAAATATAAAAAGTTGGAAGAAAAAGTAATAGAAAAAAGCATTAAAATTAATAAATGAGCCAATTTCATAAAATAATAAAAATAAGGATAAGTTATAATATAATAAGTTATTATGAAATCTTTATCTTTTTTATCAATACTTTTAGCAGTAATTGTTACAATTTTAATTTCTTTAACTATTTACTATAATCAAGTTTTTCAACAAAAATATAAGCAAGAATTGGAAAAATTAGATTTTAATCAAAAAGTTTATG
>JAVYKI010000017.1:0-5894 GCA_038742305.1 Candidatus Aenigmatarchaeota archaeon | reverse complement strand
TGAAGAAATTAGTAAAAACAGTAAAAAGTATAAAATTTTGGAATTTTTGTCGAAAAAGAAAGCAAAATTAAGAGAAATAGCAAACTTTATTAGATTAAAAGATTCTAGTACTTCATATTATTTGGAAAAAATGCAGGAAAAGGGTTATATTAGAAGAAACGGATATTATTACGAAATTACCGAAACAGGAAAGTTAATATTATACATTATTAAAATTTTATATGGCAAAAGTGAATCTTATATCAATAGTAGCAGAATCTCCAGGAATAGTTACAGAAGCTATAGAATACTTACTAAAGAAATATAAAAAAATAAAAAATATTGTTTTTTATCCTAAAGACGAAAGGATAAAATGGAGAATTAAACTTTTGAAAAACTTTTTAAAAAAATACGAAAATGTAGAATCTGTTTTTTTGAAATTGCCAGTAGAAGATATTACGAGTGAAAAAGACATAAAGAAATTTTTAAACTTTGTTAAAAAAATAAGAAAAGAATTAAAATCTAAAAATACATATTTTAATATAACAGGAGGAAGAAAAATAATGCTTTTAGTTTTGTATAAATTTTTGATAAAGAGTAAAGTAAGGGCAAAGTTGTTAAATATAATTTCCTATTTACCTAGAGAAGAAGTAGGAGTTCTGGAAGACATATTAAAAGAAAAAATTGAAAATGGTATAGAACCTAATGAAGAAGAAATAAGAAAATATCTTTTTTCTAACAACAACTATAAAGTTTTTGAAATCAAACTATAATTTTTAACCTTTTAGCCAAAAGAAATATATTGTTTAAATCTTTCTTTAAATGTTCAATTATAAATTCTTTTTCTAAAGATAAGTAATGCAAAGGAATATGAATGTTATAAGTATTTGAAGAATTGAATAAAAGTTCGGAAAGATAATTAAGTGAAAATCTTTTAAATCTAAGCTTCTTTATTATAAGCATTAAATCTATATAATTAATTTTTTCCAAAATTCTAAAATCTAAATTATTTATTAAACATCTACCTTCTAAAAAAGGTTTGTCAAAATTTGATATTCCATAACCTATAAGTGTATCTACATTTTTTTCTTCTAAAAAGTTAAGAAAATCATTCAAAATTTTCTTTTCTGATTTAGGATTTTCACAATAAAAAATTTTTTCTTCTTCTAAATTTTTTAACCCTATTGCAATAATTATAGCTTCATCTACATAAAGGCCTGTAGTTTCTATATCTAAAATGTACCAATTACCAAAGTATATTTGGTTCATCTCTTATTTCTTCAAAACCTATTATTTTGTATTTTACATTAGTAGGAAAACAAAAAGAAATTACTCTATCTTCTACAGGATTTAAAACTTCCTTTAGTTCAGAAATCAATAAGTTAAAGTTACTTTTAGAAATCTTTCCATAGAAAACAGAGTTTAGAATCCAGAATAAATATTTAGAGCAGACTGAATTTGCCTTAAGTACTCTTTTTTCGTTTACATCATAAGAAAGTATTACAAACATATCGCTTTTAGAGGTTCATATTCTTTATCTTTTTCTATAGATTTTCTTAGATTTTTGATTTCTATTTTTATCAACTCTTCAAATTTTATTTTTCTCTTTAATAAGCTGGAATAAAATGTCTCATTTAAAAATCTTTCAAAAAACCCTAAGTATCTTACTTTTCCTAAATCATTCAAATAAGTGCTATCTGTTTTTTCTGTAAAACAAAAATCTGGCAATAAATTCTTATAAGCAATTTTAAAATCTAACAAAAGTAATATTATAGGTTTAAATAATTCGCTTAAATCTAGAACCAAAGAATTTCTATTTTCATCTGGCTCGTGTAAAAATCCCAATTTTGGATTTAAAAATTCTCTAATTAAGTGGGAAAGTATTATAGAATAAAGTAAAGAATAACCAAAAGAAATTATGCAATTAAATTTATCTTTTGGAGGATTATAAATTCTAGTTTCAAAAATAGGTAAGAAACTTCTTATAAAGTTGTATAGGACTTTCCATATTTGAGATTCGTAAGCCATTAAACTTTGAATGTTTTCTGCTTTTATTTCTATTTTTCTTATTTCGTTAATTGAATCTTCTGCAATTTTATTGTTAAAAAACGAAAGAGCAAATATAGAAGATTTTCTTAATCCTTCTACAATTTTTTCTGCATATTCTAATCTTTTTGAATTAAATATTTCGTATTGCTTGAATTGCAAGTATGTAAAAAATCTATTAATTGGTACAATACAACCATTAATATATCCATTATAATCAGAGATTACTGTAATAATTTCTTTTTTAAGAATGTTTCTTAAAGACTTAGGGGAAAATCCTATTTTTCCTATGCAGAATAAGTATTTAACTGAATTAACTGGAATTTTCATTTCTTTTTTTATGTTTCTTTCGAATTTCTGGAAAACCATACACTTTTCTTTAACTAACAATTTTCCACTTCCTACTATATACAATCTTTCCATACTGAGAAAATGATTTGTATAGAATAAATACTATTTTTCTAAAGTTTAGAAAAATTTTCTAAACTAGCGAAAGTCTTAAAAAGATATCGATCAAAAAACGAAAGTCTTTTAAAGCTTTCGGTACTAGTAAAAAATAAATACTTTAAATCCTTAATATTTTTAGAGAAAAGGGTGGGTTTAAGAAGAACTAGAGAGTATGGAAGATTCTTTTTATCATTCTTTCGATTTTTGTTGGGTCCATATTAAGTTTAAGAAGAACTAGAGAGTATGGAAGCTGCTTTGACAAGTTTTCTGTTACTTGAAAATATTTATTCGGACTGTATCGTTTAAGAAGAACTAGAGAGTATGGAAGTCTAATATTTCTCTGATTGAAGCTGAAACTTCTTCTAAATTTTGTTTAAGAAGAACTAGAGAGTATGGAAGCATTATCTAATTTTACAACTTCTAAATTTGGAATTTTCTTTAACATGTTTAAGAAGAACTAGAGAGTATGGAAGTTTATTTTAAACAGAAGATTGGGTGAAGGAGAAGTAATTAATTCTAGTTTAAGAAGAACTAGAGAGTATGGAAGAATTCGCTCATAACTATTTATAGGAAAAAATTAAAATAAAAAGTTTAGTTTAAGAAGAACTAGAGAGTATGGAAGTCTTTATAAATTCGCAATAGTTTATTGTATTTTTCTCTATTTTTGTTTAAGAAGAACTAGAGAGTATGGAAGTCTATTATTACTTATAAGTAATCGATAGTTATCTAAAATTGTTTAAGAAGAACTAGAGAGTATGGAAGATATTTCTCTTCGTTCTTGTAATAATCTTCTATAATTCCTAAAGTTTAAGAAGAACTAGAGAGTATGGAAGAAGAAAAAATTAGTAGGTAGGGTTTTTTTCAGACCAAGTTGCGTTTAAGAAGAACTAGAGAGTATGGAAGTAAGACTGCTCTAATTCTTTAGGCAGATTAATGTTAACATTAAAGTTTAAGAAGAACTAGAGAGTATGGAAGGGAGGAAGAATTGAAAACAATAGTCAGAAATTTACTAGAAGTTTAAGAAGAACTAGAGAGTATGGAAGTTTCTATTCTTTTGAGATTGAGTTCCGGGTCCATATTTTTTTTGTTTAAGAAGAACTAGAGAGTATGGAAGTAATTGCAACAACAGAAGGAATCAAGTATGTTTCTTCGAAGTTTAAGAAGAACTAGAGAGTATGGAAGTAAGCAAAATGCTTATATTTCTTCTTTTTCTTCTTTTAATAAAAGTTTAAGAAGAACTAGAGAGTATGGAAGTATCAAGAACCCATGCTGGTATTTTACTTTGCAGCTCTTTTACTTTGTTTAAGAAGAACTAGAGAGTATGGAAGGGAAGTAGTTACTCTCCATCTATTTCATTTTCTACTGTTTCTTCTGTTTAAGAAGAACTAGAGAGTATGGAAGTTCTGTTATGTCTTTATATAGGAGAATTAATTTAAGATAGTTTAAGAAGAACTAGAGAGTATGGAAGTCTTCTATTTCTCTAAATAGGTTCTCTATTTTTTCTAGGTCTCTCAGTTTAAGAAGAACTAGAGAGTATGGAAGAAGAAATAGTTGGCATCGAAGCAGTTGCTGCTCTTGTAATTGTTTGTTTAAGAAGAACTAGAGAGTATGGAAGTCCGTGTTTATCGAGAATTTTTTCAAACATTTCTTTCATTGTTTAAGAAGAACTAGAGAGTATGGAAGTAGTAACATTAGAAGGAATTAAACTTGTTTCGAAAAAACTCAAAAAGTTTAAGAAGAACTAGAGAGTATGGAAGAGAGAAAATGTCGTAAACTAATTCCGTCGCTTCGAGCAATTTTTTGTTTAAGAAGAACTAGAGAGTATGGAAGTCCAATGAAATATCCATCCCCATCCGTTACTATAATGTACTTCCCGCCAGTTTAAGAAGAACTAGAGAGTATGGAAGCTAAATCTGTAACATGAAACTCTTCATAAATTTCTGTTGTTGTTTAAGAAGAACTAGAGAGTATGGAAGCGTTTATTAAAGTTTCCCAAAAACTTATATCTTTATATCTTACATGTTTAAGAAGAACTAGAGAGTATGGAAGTTATAATAATCCTCAACTATCTTTATCAACTCTTCTGTTTTGTTTAAGAAGAACTAGAGAGTATGGAAACTCAATAAATCTAAAAAAGCGTAGATTTAAATTTTTGTCTTTTAACTTCTACTAAGAAACAGTTCTAAAGTATTGTTAATTTTTTAAGTATAAAAATAGTTTTCAATATGAAATTGAAAAAATAAATTATGCAGAAAGTTAAAACTATTATTTTTGGCATCGGATATAAAGAAACAGATTCTAAAAAAATAAAATATAAGTTTAGACAAAAAATAGAAGAAGCTACATCAACTATAGAAGCAATTAAGAAAATTATAAATTCTTCAAAATCAATTTGCTTTTATCCTAAATCTTTACACGACGAATCAAAAGAAAATATTAAAATTTTTCAAAATTTTTATGATGAAATAGAAACAATACAAGCCATAGGAAAAATAGGCGATAAAGAGTATTATGGAGATTATGAACAAATAACTGCTCATATATTTTTAAAAATTGCTTATGAAATTTTAGAAAACGAAAATTTAGAAGAAATAATAATAGATATTTCGAGAGGACATAATATTTACATTTCTGCTTTGTTAGAAGCAATTTTTAAAATAGGAATTTTTTATTATTTTTTAAACCTTAATCTAGAAAGAAATATAAGTTTCAAGTTAGTTTTTTCTGAACCAGCAATACCTAGAGAAAAAATAGAAAAATTAGAAATTTTTGAAAAAGAATTAAGGTTTCAAAATTCTTTTAAACTGCCTTTAGAAGATGAAGATATAAACTATATTAATAAATTAGTAAGTTCAGTTTCAAGAATTTCCAATTTAATAAACAGAAAGCATATAGAAGATAGCATAATTCTCTTTTCCTCAATCAAAAATTCTTTACCTCTTGTTTCCCTTTATATTTTAAAAGAGAATAAGGAAATTAAAGAAGAAACTATTAAAAATATTTATAAATCTTTTTTGGAAAAACTAAAGAATAACGATTATAAAAAAATTGAAAATATAAAGGCCGATGCAATTATAAATGCATGCCTCCTATTTTCTAGTTTTTTAGGAATTAAAAGATTTCTTGCTAAAGAAAATATAAGCTTCGAAGATTTTAGTTTAGAGAATTTGGAAAATTTTGAAAAAATTTATGAAAAAATAGCTGAAATACCTGAAATTAATAAGAGATTTTTTAAAAGAGATATAGAAGAATTAAAATTTATTTTATCAAAATTAAAATTAAAAAATAACGAAAGAAAAAAATTAGATGATATTTACAAAGAAAATATAACAGAGCAAAATATACCTAAACCAAGAAATACCAGAAGCTCAGATATTGTTAGAAACTTTTTTGCTCATTGTGGTTTTGAAAGAACAGTAACT
>JAVYKI010000016.1:0-5928 GCA_038742305.1 Candidatus Aenigmatarchaeota archaeon | reverse complement strand
TAAATTTTAATAATTTCTTCAATTTCTTTAGTTTTATTTAAAAATGCTAACTCCCTTATTTTATAATTTTCTAATTCCAAAATTTTATAAATTCTTTGCTTTACAAAAAAGCTTTCATCTTTTTCAATTTCTAAATTAAGAATAAATATTAAAAAAGAAAAAATTATTAAAATTGCTAAAGAAGCTTCAATAATTCTCATTCAAAAACTCTAAAAATTAACTCTGCTTCTTTTATTGTATCGTTAAAGAAAATTATTGGAAAGTTTAAAGAAACTATATTTCCATATTCTTTTTCTCCAAAAAAATAGCTTTCAACTTCTATATTAAAACTTTTTCCTATTAAACTTTTTAGTTCAGAATAATTAGCATTTTTTAAATTATAAAAATTGAGCATTAATTTTTTTCCATAGCCAATAAAATTTGAAGAAAAAGTTGAATATACTTTTTGAAATGAATAATTTTTTTGGTTAAAAATTCCTGAAGAAAAGAAAACAAATATTTTTTCATTTTGAACAGAATAGAGCAAGTTAATTGAAATATTTACAAAGCTTAAAGAATTGTCTTGACAAGTATTATAATTTTCAATAGAATATGGCAATTCAATATTATTCATAAATACTCTTAAAGAAGAAATGTTTATTTTCCAATTACAATCAACAAAAAAATTTAATAATATTGTATTTGAGCCGCTAACATTAAAAATTGCAAAATATAAATTATTAAAAAGTTTTTCTGAAATTTTATTAAAGCCCTTATAAGCAATAATTTTAAGCTCTTCAATTTCTTTTTCTTTTCTAATTTCGACAATTTTGTTATTAATTAAAATAACTAAAGAAAAGAAAAGGGTAAAAAATAAAAAGGATGAAATTATAAAATCTATATAGCCCATAAATAATTTTATTTTTAAATTATGGGCCCGTAGCTTAGCGGTAGAGCGCCCGCCTTATAAGGCAACCTAGGACAGCGGGAGGTCCTGGGTTCAAATCCCAGCGGGCCCATTTTAATTTAAAAGTATTAAAAAAATTATGAAATACTTAGTAACTGCAGCGCTGCCATATGTAAATAATTTGCCACATTTAGGAAATATTGCAGGCTCTCATCTACCTGCAGATATTTATGCAAAATTTTTAAAATTATTGGGAAAAGATGTTATTTTTGTTGGGGGAACAGATGAGCATGGAAGCCCTATAGAAATAGCTGCACTAAAACAAAATAAAAATCCGAAAGATTTGTGCAACGAGCTTTATGAAATTCATAAAAAGATTTATAATTGGTTAAGAATTGATTACGATATATTTTCTAGAACTTCCAATAAAACTAATCATGAATTAACTCAATATATTTTTAAAAAGCTTTATGAAAACGGCTATATTTTTGAACAAATTCAAGAGCTTCCTTACTGTGAAAATTGTAAAAGATTTTTGCCAGATAGATATGTTGAAGGAATTTGCCCTTATTGTAAATATGAAAAAGCAAGAGGAGACCAATGCGAAAATTGTGGAAGATTGCTCGATCCAAAAGATTTAATAGAGCCAAAATGTGCAATTTGTGGAAATAAGCCAATTTTTAAAGAAAGCAAGCATTTATTTTTAGATTTAAGAAAATTTGAAAAAAGGCTTAAAAAATGGATAGAGAAAAAGAATTGGAAAGAAAATGTAAAAAATTTTGCATTAAGCTGGATAAAAGAAGGATTAAAACCAAGAAGCATTACAAGAGATTTAAACTGGGGAATAAAAGTTCCTTTAGAGGGTTATGAAAATAAAGTCTTTTATGTTTGGTTTGATGCTCCAATTGGCTATATTTCTGCAACTAAAGAATTTACTGAAGATTGGAAAAACATTTGGCTAAAAAATTCAAAAGCAAGAATAATTCACTTTTTAGGAAAAGATAATATACCTTTTCATACAATATTCTGGCCAGCAATGCTATTAGGAACAAAAGAATTTAACTTGCCTTATTATGTTTTTGGATTAGAATATTTAAATTTTGAAGGTAGAAAAATTTCCAAAAGTCAAAATTGGGGGGTATTTATAGAAGTTGAAAATGATAAAATTTTAATTAGGATTAATGAAAAAAAGTATGAAATTGAGCCAGATTACATAAGATTTTATTTAGCTTATATTTTGCCAGAAAATAAAGATAGTAATTTTTCTGTTTCAGAATTTAAGGAAAAAGTTAATAAAGAGCTTATTGGAAATTTTGGAAATTTTGTTTATAGAGTTTTAAGTTTTATAGAAAAATATTATAATTCTGAAGTTCCAAGAGGAAAAATTGATAAAGAAGTTTTGAAAAATGTTAAAAACTTTAAAAAAGAAATAAAAAGTTTAATTAATAATTTTGAAATTAAAAAAACTCTTTACAAAATTTTAGAACTTTCTTCTTTTGCAAACAAATATTTTCAAGAAAACGAGCCATGGAAAAATGAAGATAAAAGAAATGATGTAATTATTACTTCTATAAACTTAGTTAAAGACCTTTCAATTCTCTTTTGGCCTTTTATAACCAATTCTTCTGAAAAAATTTTCAAATTAATTAATTACGATTTCGAGCCTAAAGGAAGTTTTAAGAAAATAGGAAAAGTCGAAATAAAAAGTAAGCATAAAGTTAAATCTGAAATTATTTTTAAGCCGTTAGAGCTTTAATACTTTTTGAAACATCAATTAGAAAAACTAAAAATCTTGTAACAGATAAATCTAAATTATCTTTTCCACAAATTTCAACAAAATTAAGTTTTGTAACATTTATATAATTTTCTTTGCAAACATTATTTTTAATAAAAATGTAATAATTAAAACTTGTAATGTTAGCTTCACTAATTCTTGCTCCAGAAACATTTAAATTAATATTGTTTAGATAAAATAGGACTTTTAAAATATAAGTTATTTCAAAAGATTGCAATGCAATATTTCCCAAATTATCTGATTCGTTAAATACTATATAAACATTTCTAAAAGCATTAAGTAATAAAGCTTGAAAAGAATAATTAAGAAAAGTTTCATTAGGATATATTGGCACAGAATAGCTTTCTTTTATTTTTGCTCTAAATTTTATAGGAATGTTATCGATATAATAAATATATTGTTTTTCCTCTTCTTCTTTTAACTTTTTGTAAAAATAAATTGCTAATATTATTGCTATAGCTAAAATTATTGCTAATATTAATATTTCAAGCTTTATTTTTATTATCATAAATATTTCATTCTTTTCAAATACTCATAAGCTTCTTTTAAGTTTTTCTTATCTTCTTCATAAGTTAAAATTTTCAAAGCTTCCTCTAAAGTTGCCCATTTATAATCTTCATGCTCCCAAGAAATTTTAACTTCTTTTTGCTTTGTTTCTGCCAAAAAGAATATTGCTTTTTTATTTATTCTTTTTCCTTTTAAAAAATATGAATATTCATATTCTTTTCTAAACCCAAAAATAAATTTTAAATCTTCAATTCCAGTTTCTTCTTTAATTTCTCTTTTAGCAGTATCTATTTCATTTTCATTTTCTTCTTGTTCGCCCTTAGGAAAGCCCCAATAATTTGGATATTTTAAAAGCAAAAAGTATAAATTTCCATTTTCTTTTCTAAAAATTATAGCTCCGCAAGAAACTTTTTTCATTCTTCTAATTCTTTTCTAAATCTTTTTAAAGTGTTTAAAATTTTTTCATCTTCTACTTTAAGGAATTTAGCTATTTTTTTAACTATTTCATACTTTTTTTCTAACTTTTCGATTTCCTTTTCTTCTTCCATAATTCAAAAATTTCAACAACTTTTTCATATGCATTTTCTTCACTACAATTTAAAAACTTGCAAATTTCATCTAAAATTTTAGCTTTTTGCTCCAAAAACTTTATAGCTGCTTTTCCTGCAACTAATTCAATTCTAATTATTCCATCTGCAATTTTTTTAGTATTAATTATTTTAATTAATCCGACTTCTTTAGTATTGTTTGAATGAGTACCGCTACAAGCTTCTACATCAATTTCACCAATCTTAACTATTCTTACAATTTTTTCAGGAACATATCCGCCTTGATAAATTTTAAATCCATATTTTTTTTCTGCCTCATTTCTTTCCAGAAATTCTTTTATTATTGGTAAAGCTTGTTTAACAATTTTGTTTGCTTCTTCTTCAATCCTTTTAATTTCTTCTTCAGAAAGATTTTCAAAATGAGTTATATCTATTCTTGCTTTATCATAATCTTTTTCCGCTCCAGCTTGCCATACATGTTTTCCTAAAACTTTTCTTGATGCAGCTAAAACAATATGAACTGCATCATGATGGATTGTTAACTGCTTTCTTCTATCAGCATCAATTTTGCACTTAACAATTTTTCCTTCTTCTAATTTGCAATCAGAAACTTCATGAACAATTACATTACCAATTTTAAAAACTCTTAAAACTTCGCAATTTTCAATAAATCCTTTATCATATTTTTGGCCTCCTTGCTCTGGAAAGAATGCAGTTTTATCTAAAATAACATATTTATTATCAATTACTTTTAAAACTTTTGCTTCAAATTCAAAAATATTATCA
Source organism: Candidatus Aenigmatarchaeota archaeon (assembly GCA_038742305.1). Classification (GTDB taxonomy): domain Archaea; phylum Aenigmatarchaeota; class Aenigmatarchaeia; order CG10238-14; family SpSt-28; genus JAHLMO01. The sequence goes on along the minus strand of JAVYKI010000016.1, from coordinate 1,406 downwards.
TAATAAAGAATTTTTGTTGGTTCTATTCCGCTAACATCTATTTTTAAAACTTTTTCTTCTTTTTCGCTTTTAGTTTTCAACTCTTCAATAAAACTTTTATCAACTTTTATATTAGCAACTTCCTCTATAATTTCTGGAGTAATCCCATGGCTCTGATATAAAAGCTTTAAATCTTCTTTGCTTAATTCTTTTTTCTCTTTTAAAATTTTTTCAACAACTTTTTTAGCTCTGCTTCTAGATTCAAAATATTTCTTTTTTTCTATATCCATTACTTTTTGAAATGTATCTAAACTTTCTTTTAATTCTTCATCAAAATATTCTAATTGTTTTGCAGTAATTTCTGCAATTTTTACTAAATCTATATTTAAGTTTAACTTTTCTAAAATGTTAAAAATCTTTCTTGCAATTATTCTTAAATTGTAATTTCCTCCAGTATTGCTTGGCAATGCTCCATCGTTAATTGCAAAAAGTAATGTTCTAGTAAAATCTAATAGCTTGAAAATAGAAGAATAATAAAAAATTTTGTTTTTTAAATCTTGTATATTTAATAATTTTTTAATTTCTTCGAAAAACTTTAATTCATCTATTTCTGTTAAATCAAAATATCCAGCAGTTTTATAGAAATTAATTAAAAATTCTTCATCAAAAAATATTCCTTGCTTTTTTAAATATTCTATTTGGTCTTCAAAAGTTTTTTGATAACTTGTTGCAGCTCCACTTAATAACCAAGGAAATCTTTCTAATCCGGCTCCCATATCTACAATTCTTTGGCTTAATTTTCTAAAGCTATTTCCAAAAAATTCAAATTCTGTAAAAACAGCATTTCCCAATTCTAATCCTCTAACAAAATATTCTAAAGAGTAACCAAAAGCTTGCGAACCAATCCAAACATCTTCTATAAAAGTTATTTCTTCAGCATCAATTCCAAATTCTTTTGTTAATAATTCAAAATCTAACCTTATTGTTTCATCTTTCCAATATCCGTTTTTTTCCGGAATAGTATGTTGGCCTATCATTACAAAGCAAGTATAATGCCTTCCAGTAACTCCAACATTTTCTAAATCATTAAACCTTAAACAAAATTGTGGAACAATTACTTTATCTGCTGGAAGCTCAAAATAAATATTTCCATTTTCTTTTCTATAAAAGTTTACAATAGAAGCTACAACAAAATATAAATCCGGAAACCATCTAGCAACAACAGGATATCTTTTAATACTTTCATGTCCATTTTTAACAAAAAACTTTTCAATAGTTTTCCAAACATCTACATAGTTTATATCTTTAATCTTTTTACCAATAAAAGAATATCCATCGCAACTAGAATCTCCACAAGTTTCTCTTCTTTCATCTAAAGTCCAAAAAGCTTTTCCACATTTTTTACAAATTTTTCTTTCAAAACCATT
>JAVYKI010000015.1:0-6011 GCA_038742305.1 Candidatus Aenigmatarchaeota archaeon | reverse complement strand
AATTTTTTTGCAAAGTTTAGCAAATTGTTAATATGAGCTTTATTAGTACTTCTAAGCTCCAAATACTCTTTAAACTTATTCCAATCTATTTGCATAATTTCTTTCTAGAAAAATTTTTAATTTAAGAATTTTTTCCTTTAATTTTTCTTCCATTTTAGAAATTTCTTCATAACTTAACCCAAAAGTTATCCAGATTAAAGAATCTATATGCAATAAAGGAATTTTTAATTTTTTCGATAAGTTTATCCAAAAATCTTTTTCTTTAGAAATTCTGCTTATTCTTTTATCTATTGGAATAAAGATTTCAAAAGGAAAAATTATTTTTAAACCTTTTGCCCTTAAGCAATAACCATATATTTTTGTAGAAAAAACTATAGTTTTAGAATCTTCTTTTTGGTTTAATACTTTAGCCGATTCTTTATTAAATTTCACTAAGTCTGTTATTATTTCTTTGCTTTTTATCCATTCATAAATTTTTCTAGCTCTTTTTATTTTAGCTTCTAGCTGAATTGGATTATAAGTTTTTAAAAAATTTAAAAAGTTTTCAAAAGTAAAATCTTTTTCTAAAAAATATTCAGAAAACTTTAGCCAATAATTCTCTCCAGTCATTATTAAAGCATAACTAACAGAAGCATTAATAACAGAAAATTTACAAGCTTTTTCAAAATCTTTTTCTACAAGCTTTTTTATAGCCAAAAATTGCTTATCATAATTTTCTTCTAGAAAAATTATTTCTTCCAAAGAAAAATTTTTAAGTATTTCTTCCATTTTAATTTATAAATATTAAAAGTAATAATGGAAGAAAGAATACTTAGAATAAACATAAGAAAAGATTTAATTAAAAAACCAAATTGGAAAAGAAAAAAGCTATATTTGCCAAGATTAAGAGAAAAGTTAAAAAGAATATTAAAAGTTGATGAAGTAATTATAAGCAATAAAGTAAATGAATATATACACTCTTTTTCAAACAAAAATTTACCATATAAGTTAACTTTAAAAATATTAAAAGAAGAAAAAGTTGCAAAAGTTGATTTGGCTTGAATGTAAAACTTTATTCCTACAAAGGAGATAAAAATATTGGAATATTTTTTAGAGCTTCGGATAAATATCTTTTAGCTCCATTAGATGCTGATTTAAAAGATGTCGATAAAATTCTTGATGTTGAAGTTGTTAGAATAAAGATTTGGGATTCTCCGCTTATTGGCTTGTTTACTTGCATGAATTCTTATGGAATAATTTTGCCAAAAATTTTATTCGAAGAAGAACTAAAAGTTTTTAAATCTTTGGGTTTAAATGTTTTGCAGTTAGATTCAACCTTTACAGCAATAGGTAATTTAATTGTTTGTAATGATAAAGCTGCAATAGTAAGCCCATTAATAGAAAGAGAAAATTTAAAGGAAATTGAAAATACTTTAAATGTAGAAGTAATTCAAAGAAAAATAGCTAAAAGAAATTTAGTTGGAAGTATTGCTTATGCAACTAATAATGGAATAGCTCTTTATAGAGATATAAGCGAAGAAGAATTTAATGAAATAAAAGAAATTTTTAAAGTAAAAAATGCTAACATTGCAACTGTTAATAAAGGTAGTGTTTACATTTCTAGCGGAATAATTGCAAATTCAAAAGGATTAATTGTTGGGGAAGAAACTACTCCAATAGAAATTCATAGCTTACAAGAAGCTTTTGGATTTATATAAATTCAAAAGGACTTCTTTTTTTCTTTACAGCATCTAATATTTCATCTTTATTAAAGTAATATTCAGCAAATATTTTTCCTAAATTTTCAATTCCATTAAAATTGTTCTCAATTAACCACTTTAATATTTCTTGTTTTTCTTTCAAATCCTCTTCTATTTCCTTTTGAGTTAATCCGGTAAACATTTCTAAATCATATTTTATTTTCATGCTTTCGTTTGCTCTAATAAAGCTATCAGATTTTGCATCCCATTTGTATAAAGCATTAACATGACTTTGAATAAAAGGAACTATTTCAGAAATTTCAAGAAGCCTTCTAATACCCCTTCTTCTTTCCCTAAACATTACAGCAAATAAATGTAAACTTTCCATTAAAGTTTCTGGAACGTTTATTGGAGGATGAGTAAATCTTTTATAAGCTTGTTCCGCAGTTTCTGCATGAAAAGTTGCATATACGCTATGACCAGTATGCATAGCTTCAAAAAGAACTTCAGCTTCTTCGGCTCTTCTTATTTCTCCTACTACAATTCTATCTGGTCTCATTCTTAAGCTATTTACTAATAAGTCTAGCATTTTTACTTCTCCTTTTCCTTCTGGATTTGGAGGTCTAGTAACTAACGAAACCCAATGCATGAAGTTCGGCAAATTAAGCTCTCGCGTATTATGAGCTAAAATATTATTGCAAATAAAGTTTTCATTTTCTTCTACACTTAAATCATAAACATAACCTTCGTAATCTATTTTTTCAATTTCCTTAACTTTATCCCAAAAAATATCGTTATATATAAGATTTAGTAATTTTTTTCCATCCAAAGGATTTTTTAACGATAATAATTTATTTAAGTTTTTCTCTATAAGTATTTTCAAATATTCTCTAGTTATAGAACTTTTTAAATATCTCCTATGCCAGTTTTTCCAAAAAGTGGGATTTATAGAATTTCTAAAAACATATTTTAATTCTTTGAGATTTTTAACTGATAGAGGAATTATATCTGTAACAGATTTTAGCTTTCTTTTCAATATTTTATTCAATCTTTCTTGCTTTTTTATTTGCGCAAATCCTATATTTTCAGCAAAACTCTTTAGGAAATTCCCAGAAATTCTAATATCAAAATATTTCTTTCCAGCTTTATCGATTAATTCACTTGTTCTACAAACTATTCCAAAATTAAGAAGCAGAGTTTCTATATCTTTTTTTAGATTTTCTGAATAAGTAACTAATCTTACTTCATGCTTACTAACCCAACCTTCTGCAGAAAAAATTCCTTTCAGAAATTCTGCTTTTAAATTTTTCTTAAAAGAAAAAACAATTTCTGGAATTCTTTTAGTATAAGAATCTCCATCAAATCCAAGTTTAATCATTAATTCTTTTAGCAAAGAACAATTAATAACATAAGAGAAGTTATCTGAATGTTTCTTTAACTTTAAATTATATTTCTTGCAAAAAGATTCAATTTTTTCTAAAACTTCTTTTTCTGACATGCTAATTATTACACTAGTTTTATCATAACAACCGTCACCAACCCAGCAACCAAGAATAAATGCAAAATTTTCATCTATTTCCAATTCACTAGGTAACAAGATATTGCTTCCCTGTTTATAAACAAATAAATTCTTTTTCTCTATTTTATCTTTAATTTTTTCAAACAAGTAAACAGGTAAAGAACCTTTAATTCTATAATTTCTTCTTTTGCTCCTAAGCTTTGTAGGTATTTCTTTTATTAAAAATTTCCTACCTTCACTACTTTCTAAAAATTTTCTTATTGATTCTCCTTTAACAAAAATATTTTTAGAATTTCTAAACAATTCTATTAAATCTATTTTATCAACACTTTCTGGTAATTCTAAATATCTAGGAGTAACGATATAAGAATTTTTCTTTAATTCACTAACTTTTATAGGAATTATATTTAAATTTTCATCTAAAGAAAAAAGAGAATGGTCTCCAGTAACTTTAATTGTTTTTCCTGAAGCTAATACAATTTTATATAAAGGTTTTTTGACTTTATGTCTAATAAATTTTTTAACTTTCTTAAATTCTACTTTTCCAAATTTATTTATAGATAATACTTCTACATTTTCAGGAATAATTTCGTCTTCAACCCTTCCTTTAAATATATCTTCTATTTTTACTCTTCTTATTTTTCCGTTTTCTTTTAACAAAATTTCTTCTTCTCCACTAACACTATCTTCTATGCTTATAATTCTTTGATTCGGAGGAATAAAAGTTAAAATAACATTAAGTAAAGAAGTTTTTCCGCTTGCAGTTCCACCAACAACTATTATATTAAGTTCATACTGAACTGCTTGCCAAAGGAACGAAGCTATTTCAAAAGAAAGAGTATTAGACTTAATAAAATCTATTATAGTCCAAGGTACTCTTCTGAATTTTCTTATTGTTATGGTATTTCCATGACTACTAATTGGATAAAGAGTTGCATTAACTCTATCTCCTGTATGCAATTGAGTATCTAGCAAAGGATTTAAAATGTTTATTTGTCTTCCAGACCTTCTTGCAATTATTGATGAAATATTTTGAATTTCATTTTCACTTTTCAAAAATATATTGGTATTTAGCCAACCAAATTTTCTATGATAAACTTTTACACACTCTTTCGCATTATTTACAACTATTTCTTCTAAATTTGGATCATTTAAAAGAAATTCTAGAATTCCAATTCCAAGCATTTCTATAATTACTACATTTGCCAAATAATTCAATTCTTTTTCACTAAGAGTTTTGTCTATTTCTCTAAACTTTTCTTTAGCTTTTTTAAATAATTCAGCTTTTACTTTTTCAAAAGATTCTAAGTCAGTATATTCTTTAACAGGAATTTCTGGTATTAAGCTTTCTTTTACTTCTTGAACCAAAATTTCTGTTCCTTTTTTTAATCCATAAACTTTTAAGTAATAAGTTGGTATATACTCTTCTTTTCTTTTTTTAATTTCTACTTTAGCTTTTAAAAAGTCTACACTTACTTCATATTCATCCAATCTTATTTCTTCTTTATCCATATTCCTGTAACTGAATAGCTAACTTCAACTATTTTATTTTTTTCTAAAATAGAAACAATTTTTTCTAAACTGCCTTCATCTATTTGCAATCTTTTTGCTAATTCTTTAATACTAATCTTATTTTCTTTTTCAAGTATTTCCATAATTTTATCTAGTAAGCTAGAAATTTTAGCTTCTTCTCTTTTTTCTAAGCTACTAGCTAAAACTTTAATTATATCTGTTTTACTTATTATTCCTATTACTTTCATGTTGTTATCTACTATTGGAACTCTATCAATTTTTTTAGAATACATAATTTTAGCAATTTTTTCTATGCTTTCGTCTTTTTTTGAAAAAATTAATTTTCTTCTTCTTTTTAAGAAATCTTTGAGAGTAGTATTTTTTAATTTTTCGGCTTTTTTCTTTGATAAAATTTTTATTGCGTCTGTTCTAGAAAATATTCCAACAAGTTTTCCTTTTTCATCTATAACTGGCAAGCCAGAAATATTATGCTCATCTAATTTTTTTATTGCATCTAATATTGTTTCATTATTTTTGCAAAATATTACATTTCTTGTCATAATTTCTTCAGCTTTCATAATAAAGTTATGAAATCTAATATTATGAAAGTACAATCTTCAATAGAATATCTTCTAGTTTCTTCATTTATTCTAATAATAATTACTATTCTATTTGTTTTTTCCCAATCTTTTCTTTCTTCAAAACAAACAGAAGCAAACTCTTTAATAATAGAAAAAAATATAAGAGAAATTTTGGGAGAAGCTGAATTAGTATATTTACAAGGCCAACCTGCAAAATCAACTTTAAATTTAAACTTTCCGTTCGAAACAAAAATTTTATGCAACAATTTTACTTTAGAATATCAGTATTTGAACAACAAAATTTCTCTTTCAACAAAATTTCCAATTTTTTGCAATATAAGTTTGCATGGAATCGAAAAAATAGTAATAAAAGCTGAAATAGATTATGTTAACATTACAAAAGTTTAAGCTTCAAATTTCTACAGAATTTATTTTTACTTTCTCTTTTTTGCTAATAGTTTTTATAATTTTCTTTTTAGTTTACTTAAGCATTGAAAAAGATTTGGAAAATTTAAGAATTTTTTATGAAAATTATAATTACTGCAATGAACTAGCAAAAGAGCTTAATTCGTTAATTAATTTACAATCAGATTTAATTTTAGAAATAGATTTTAAGAAAAAAGTTAAAGTTCAAAACTTTACTATTTATTTGGAAAATGTTTTTTGTAGAACTAGTGTTAAAGAAATTTTGTTTTTAAATGGAAGCATTGCAATACTGGA
>JAVYKI010000014.1:0-6972 GCA_038742305.1 Candidatus Aenigmatarchaeota archaeon | reverse complement strand
AAATAACAAGTTTGGTTTGTTTGGTTCATATTATTTGAAGTTATATTTGATTTGAAGTCTTGGTGAAACATTAAAATTATATATTTTTGCTATTCTACTAACAAATTCATATTTTTCATCATATCGTTTATCATTTATTTCTGTTAGAGGCATTAAATATATCTTTTCTTTTTTTAGATTATATTTATTGATTAATTGTAAAATTTCATTTAAGTCTGAATTATAGTTATATGGGTTGATTACAAATTTGAAAATAGAATTAGGATGATTATTAAAGTATTGTAAAGCTTCTTCATTTATTCTTTTATTATAATCTATTTGGCTATTAGATAATTTTGGTGAAACATTATAATGAATATAACTATAATGTTTTTTGGGTTTTATGGTTCCATTTGTTTCAACTTCGATAAGATAATCTTTAAATTCTTCAAATAAGAAGTAAATGTTTTGCAGTAATGGTTCTCCTCCTGTAATTACTAAATGATTAATGTTATATTGTTTTATTGTTTTTATGATTTCTTGCTCATTCATTATTATTGGTTTGATGTTTTTAATGAATTTGTTTATTCTACTATAACCAGTATCGCACCAAATGCAATCTAAGTTACATCCATATAATCTAATAAACAATGCTTTTTCTCCTACAAACTTACCTTCTCCTTGAATACTTTCAAATAATTCGTGAATTAATAATTTATTCATGGTTTATTATTTTTCTGTATAGTTTGAGGAAGGTGAAGTTATTTATTTTGATGGTATCTACATAAAAGTCATTTTCAACCAATAGTTTAACTTTTTCTAAATCTTCTTGATTTAAATTGCTTACATCAATTATTGCTCTTTTTTGTTTTCTACTATTTATTTTATTTATTATACTAATTATATCATTAAGATTTTCTGCAATATTTATTTTTTCTTCTAACCAATCCATGTTAATCTTTATTTGTTTCTATTAGTTTGAAAAATTCTTCTTTTGCAAAAGGATTATGTTTGAATATTCCACTTAAAGATGAAGTTATCATATATGCTTTATCATATCTAAGGTTGCAAGTATGAAGAGCTTTAATTACTACAGCAACTCCTATAACTCCTTCAATACTTTTTCTAATTTCTTTATTTAATTCTTGAGTTAACTCTTCTTGAATGGTAGGTTTTCTTGTTAGATTTTTAACGATTTTTGTTATTTTACTTAAACCAATTACTTTTGTTGTTGGTAAATATCCAATATATATTTTACCGAAGTACGGGAGGAAGTGATGTTTACATAAGCTAACAAATTCTCCTTGCCAAATAACCATTTGATTAAATTCTCCTTTTCTTTCATAATCTGTTTCTATGTCAAATGTTTTTATATCTGTAACATTATTATTGTTTAAAAACTCTTTCCATACTTTAACAATTCTTTTAGGTGTATTTTCTATTGTTTCATCATCTAAATTATATTTTCTTAAAAAGTTTCTAATTGCTTCTATTAAAATTTCTTCTTCAGACTTCATATTTTGTTTTATCTAATATTCCAGCTTTTTTAAAAGCTTCTTTTCTTTCTAAACAAGTAGGACATCTTCCGCAGTGATATCTTCCACCTTTATAGCAAGACCAAGTTTTATCCATTTCCACGTTTAACTTATATCCTATTTCTACTATTTGATATTTGTATAATTCTATGAATGGAGTTAATATACTAACATTTCTGTTAGAAGATGTTGATAAAACTTTTTCTGCTAATTCTTTAAATTCTCTTGTTGTATCTGGATATTGTTGACTATCATTTTTATGTATCGCTATAGCTATGTTATTTATATTATGTTTATAAGCAATTATATCTAATAATGTTAGAAATAATAAATTTCTGTGAGGAACATATAATTTGCTTTTTATAACATCAACTTCACCATATTTTCCTTCTTGAATTTGATACTCTTCTGAAGTTAATGCTGAATCAAATAAATCTTTTAATTTACTTATATTTATTATTAAATGATTAACATTTAGTTTTTTGGTATGGTATTTAGCATATTTTGCTTCTTTTTTATGTTTTTGACCATATAAAAATGTTACTGCTGTTACATCATAATCTTGGTTTAAATAGTATAGTAGAATTGTAGAATCTAATCCTCCGCTTAGCAACATTAAAACTTTAGGCTTCATATTTTAATATATTATCTTCAAATTTATTTATGAAATATTTTATTGTTTTTATGTTTTCTTCTAATATTGAAACATTTTCAAAAAAGTATTTGTAACATATTTCACTGCTAACATCTTTAACTAAAAAATCTTCTTCTTTTACTCTTCCTTCCAAAAACTCTAATGCAAATGCTAAAGGATAATGAGTATCAAAAGATAAAACGTATAATAATTCTTTTAAATTTGGGTTTTTAATTTCTTCTAAATTGAAACCTAACCAAAAAACATCTTCTAATGAATATTTGGTATTGTTTAATATTTCTCTTGTTATATCTATATTATTGTTATAAAAATGTTTTCTTACTTTGAATGGTATTGCAATCCTTTCTATATCGTTTTTGTAATAATGTTTTGCTAAATCTATAACTTCTTTTTTACTTTTTCCTTGTATAACTGCTATTGCTAAATGATATTTTACTTTTTTCATAAATTTATCAAATAATTTTTTTGTAGTTTTTGCATCAAATAATTTATCTGGTATAAAAACATAGAATTTTGGTGTAATTACTTTTAGAAAACCAATAAATTCATCTTCATTTAAATCTATACCAAACTTAAATCTCAAAAATTCTCCATTATCTATAACCACTCTTCCTTTAAATTCAAGTAAAGTATCATAAATAAAGTTTGGATATTCAACTAAAATTGATGATTTTAGTTGCTTAACTAATTTAACTGTTAAGTTATTCAATAAGGGAATTGATAAATAGTAATTGTCTAACATAGTAAAAAATTAAAAAATGACGGGTGAGGATAAAACATTTATATTATTATGTCTACACTTTTTACAAATATAGTGATTCTCTTTATCATTAACCACTCCTCTTTTTACTAGTTTTTCATATTGTTTTTTGGTTATTTTATACTTATTGTTACAGAAGATGCACTTTAGTTTCATAGTTTTATTACTAAAAACCCTCTATGATTTAGTGTTAGTTTTACTTTTGTTCCTGGTTTAGGAGTAGATTTATATGTTTCTAAAAACCTTCTAAACCAACTATTTGGATTTCTTAAACTTCTTAAAGCAGATAGTTTGTTTTCAACAACAAAATCATTTTTTGATTCATCATAAACTATTCCTTTTGGTAATGGATGAGTTTCTCTACCTTCTACTCCACTTTTTGTTCTTGTATGAAGAATCATTACTTGTCTTTCTGGTTGTCTTGCTCTATTACCAAAGATTTCTGCTGCTTTCTTTACTTCTACTTTTACTATCTCTCCATCTTCTTCTATTTGTTGCTCTTTCAAAAGCTCTTCTATGGTTATCATATTATTATAATATATGTAAGAATTAATAAAGCATATGGTTGTGTTATATATAAGTTTTATAACTTTTTGATAATAATATCTTTATTGTTTTCTATTAATTTTTTAACATCTTCATCAATAATGTTAAAATTTTCATTTATTATACTTTTTTCAATTAGCTTATTGATAAACTTTTTTGGAAAAGTATCAATATTAAAATTGTTAGTTGCTATAGATTTAACTAATCTAAATAATAATTCAAACTCATTACCTTTTACAAATTCTTTAAATCTAAATAATGAATAAAATTCTTTGTAGAATTTTTTGATTTGTTTATATTTATTATATACTGAAGAATATTTTTCAAACAAATCATTTATTCTTGTTAAAGTATCTAGTGGATATTTACTTAATAAAAATCTCCAATTTGATACATTTCTCCAATCATCAATGTTATTTTTGATGATATAACTGTTTAAATAAGTTGCAGCATATAAGTTAAAATTGAATTTATTTTCGTTTTCATCAAAATACTTTTCTTTAAAACAATAAATGAAATTATTTATTCTTTCATACCATATATCCCTATATAATTGATTTGGAGTTTGAGTATTTAAAATATGTATAATTTGTTGATCTCTTATAAATCTTGCTAATTGTAAAATTGATAATGTTTCTTTTGTTAAAGTATAATATTTACCAAAAACATAATGAGCATCATCTATTAGTAAGCAACTTTTTTTAATATTATTTGAAACAAAATAATGAATTCTTTTTGCATATTCTGTTTGAGAAAAAATCATATTTTTAATAAATTCATCTTCATCTTTTATAAAATTACTATAAATCATAAGTGACAATGATGATTTTCCGCTACCTTCATATCCAAATATTAATACCCAAAAATCTCCATCGAACATTAACATATTGTTAACAATATAATCTTTATAATATTCAATAAATTTATTAGGAGAAATCCAAATGTCTTTGACTGAAGTATAATGTTTTTTGAAATTTTCACTATTTTCTAAAATCGTAAAAACTTTACTCATATAATTGTTTTAACTTTGTTTCTGCTGTTGGAATATATTTAACTACATCTTTTAAGAAACTATTTGATAGTATTTGAGATAATTTGAGTAATAAATCTTTTAATTCGTCTAAGCTAAAAGAAGATTTAGAAACAAATAAATCTATTTTGTTGTATAATTCATCAACAACTTTTTTAGTTTCTTTGTCTAAATTAAAAGATTTTAGCATAAAAATTACAAAAACAAAGTTTCTGCTAATTTTATTTATAAATAATTTATCTGCATTAAATAATGTATATTTTTCATAATTTGCAATATAGTTAGATAAATCATCTAATAATTCATTATATCTTTTAGAAAATTCGACTAAAAAATTGTATGTTAGAAAATCTCTATAATTTTTTCTAATTATCTCTTCATATTCCATAAAAATAAAAATAAAAAAGAGGAGATGATATATTTATTGTTGTTTGTTATTAAACTGGTCTTACTGGTATTGCTTGAGCTCTTGCCTCATTGATTAATCTTATAGACATTACTACGATACCTAAAACAGCTCCTATAAATAATACAAATACTGATATATATACTGCTAATGGAAATACACTAGCTGCAGCTGCATTTACTTGAGATAAAGTGTTTGCACCAGTATTAAGCGTTGATGTTAGTGTGGTTTTCCACTGACTTGTGGTATTGATTGCTGCTAAAGATTGCTCAGTGCTTCCTGCAAACATTCCATACAACAGAGCGTTGAAAGCATTGCCACTAGCTGCTACTCCTGTTATTATGTTTACTATAAAGATTACAAACAATCCGTCTATTACATAGTCCCATACACTACTTGCCATAATATATATCATATATATTGACAATAAGAAGCAAATGTTTGTTAGATGAAAATGATTTTGAATTTTAATTCTTTATTATTTTCATCTAACAAATTGTAAACTTCTGCAGTAATTTTATTATTTTCCATTTTCCAAATTATAATATTATTTTTTGTTATAATGTTTTTATAGTAAGAGGGTAAATAAATATAAGGTGGTCCTCTTTGTTTTTGTAATTTTCTCAATTTGAAATTTTCTTTTGGTTGAAGCGAAATTAAAATATTATTGTTATCATCAAATAATGTATAAATTTCACTCCTTTTATCTAACTCTAAATATTTAGAAATTACGACTGGAAATCTTAAAAATACATATCTATCAATAGTTATTTTTCCTTTGATCATGTTTTTTAGCAAAATTTTTATTATACCATTCTATAAACCATAACTCTATTAAACTACTCAAGTTCATATTTCTCTCTTTTAGAAATTTTAAAATTCCCTCCTTTATATATATAGAAGTAATTGTTTTCTGTGTTTTTAAAATCTCTTCTAATTCTTTTAATTCTTCTATGTTCATATTTAAATATTATATAAACAAATATATGTAATTTTTGGTTGTGTTAGTTTATTGTTCTTGTTTTTGGGTAATTGCAAAATATAATATTATTGCGATTATAAACGCGAAAATTACAAAATATGGTAAAGCTTGCTTAATATTATCCCAAGCTTTCTTATTGTTAATTGTAGAATCAGTAACATTTCCTACTAAATTAATTTCTATATTTTCTTGAATCGGGTAATAAATAGTAGAAAATAAATTTAGTATAGGAGCTACAATAATATATATTATTAAAATTAGTATAAATATAAGTAAGGTAAAAATAAATGTTGGAATAATCATAGCTTTCATTTTACTTCATTTCAAATATAGTTAATGTTCTACTTGGACCAGATGTTAAGAAATATGATAATTGATATAGATTAGATGGAATAGATAAATTAGTTGAAGGTAATACAGATACAGGATATGTTGTTTGGAATGGATTATAAATTTGTCCAGACTTATATAGGTTTGCTAAATTTATATAAGGAGAAGTTCTACTTAAATCTACTATATAATTTTTATCTCTAACTATTGTTGATACAGGATAAGATGGAGGAGGAGATGTATAAGTCGTTGAACTTGTTGTAGTGGAAGATGTAGTTGATTTACTTGTTGTTGTAGTTGTTTCTGTTTTTGTTGGTTGTAATGGATAAGATGTAGATGGTTTACTTGTTGTTGTAGTTGTTGTATTGGTTGGAGGAGGAACATAAACATATATATATCTAGGTTTTCCTAAAGTTGTTGATAATGTAGACACTTGAGTTGATTCATTTAATTTAGCTTCATTAATTCTATTTTCTATCGTTTCTATCAAACTTTTAGCTGTTTCATAATCATTGTTATAAATTGCTCTTTTTAACTCAGATAAACTATTATAAAACCAATCAAATAAACTTAATCTTGATTGTAAAATCGCCAAATTTGTTTCATTTAATAACCTATTAAAATCAATATTTGATTCTCTTCTTTCAATAAAGATTGGTAACTGCTCACTAAATGATTTTCTAACTTCAAAATCAATTGGTATGAATCTTCTTCTTCTAATCTCTATATGTTTCTCTAAGTCAATGTAA
>JAVYKI010000013.1:0-9160 GCA_038742305.1 Candidatus Aenigmatarchaeota archaeon | reverse complement strand
GAAAAGTTAAAGAAAAAAGAATATGAAAAAGGTTATTTAATAGAACTATTGTTTATAAGGAAAACAAAAAAAGTATTTTTAACTATTTTACACAAAAATGCTATTAATTATATTAATAAAGCTTATAAATCTAAAAAAAGTTATTGGAAAAATATTAAAATTTATGGAATAAAGCCATACGATTTTAGAAGAATTTTTGAAAGTTTATACGATAATTTAAGAACTCATGAAATTGAATTATTACAAGGAAGGGCTTCTGAAGAAATTGTAGCGAATTATACAAGAGATGTTGATAACTTAGTTTTAAAAGTTTTGAATAAACAAGAAGAAATAATAAAGCTTATTGAATGAGCTTTCTTAATTCTTCAGATTTTTCTATAGCTAAATCTATTAAATTCTCTAATTCGCTAAATTTGAATTTCCCACTTAATTTTTGAATTGCACAAATCATTTTATCTTCTCTTGTTCCAATAGCAATTTTATCTTTAACAATTTCTTCTTCGAATTGAGTCAAATCAATAATATAATTTCCATTTAATTTTCCAATTGTAACAAATATTGGCAAATGTTCAACTTCAAGCTTTTTAGCATATTCGTTCCTTATAAGTTTACCGTTTTCATATTTTGGTAATTTAGTTATTTGAAGAGCTGCAACGCTTGCTAAAGTGCTTGCATCTAATAAGTTTCCATCATGATTTATTACATGAATATCAATAAATATTCCATAAACTTTTCCTTCTTCGATAAAAAGTTTTTCTAAATCTATAGCTTCGCTGCTTCTAATTATTCTATCAACTAATCTTGCTAATTCTATTGCTGTTTCATTTGGTGGTCCTGGTTCAAATTTTTCATGAGCTATTGGAGGAAATTCTGCATTTACTATTAATATTCCTTCATTAGGGTTATCTGGAAAAGGTTGGCTTAATTCTACTTTAACTCCAGCAATTACTTCAGTATTTCCTAGTTTCACTCTTGCACTTCCTTCAGCTTTCGGAATTATTTCTTTTTCTATTTCTATATTTCTAAAGCTAAGAAAATCTCTTCCGTCTAATCTTTTGTTAAGTTTAAATGTTCTCATAGTAATTTTTTATCGCTTTTACTTGTTCTTCATATATTTTTTTAGTTGCATCTCTTAACATTTCAAAAAGCTTCAACAATTCTTCTTTACTTAACAATCCATCCATTTGAAGCAAAACAACATCTTCTTTATTTGGTAAAATTGCAAAAGCTAAATCTGCTTCTCCATTGTTATCTTCTTCTTGGTCTAAATCTATTATTAAGTTTCCATTATATTTTCCAGCTGTACACGCAGCAATTAGATCTTTCATTGCAACTCCAGCTAATGCTAAAGAAATGCTTATTGCATTTAGTGCTGTTACTCTTGTTGAACCATCTGAGCTAATTATTTCTGCATAACAATCAATAGCAGCTCTAGGATAATCTTCAACAAAAATTGCATTTTCAATAGCATCTTTCAAAACTTTAGAAATTTCAATACTCCTTCTATCTGGACCTGGAGATTTTCTAGTATCTGTACTAAAAGGTGCCATGTTATATCTAACTCTTACAGTAGCTTTTTTATCATCTTGTAAAAACTTTGGCAATAATTCTTTTGGTCCATAAACTGCAGCTAAAGCTTTAGTATTTCCAAAAGCAAAGTATGCACTCCCGTCTGCATTAGGTATTACATTTACTTTTACTTCAATTTTTCTTAATTCGTTATTAGCTCTTTGCCTCATAGCATTTTTTGAATCATTTCTGTTAATCCGCTTATATGTGAATATCTTTCAATAGTTTTTATAGCATTTATAGCTTTATCAACATTTTCCCCTCTTAACCAAATATAGCCATTTTGCCCAACAACTATTTCGCAATTAGTCTTATTTTTTAATAAAGAAAGCATGCTGGATTTTTTACCTATTATTCTTGGAACTTTATAAGGAGAAACTTTAATTAAAATTCCTTGAGCCAATTTTTTCAATCCCTTTTCTTTC
Source organism: Candidatus Aenigmatarchaeota archaeon (assembly GCA_038742305.1). GTDB lineage: Archaea > Aenigmatarchaeota > Aenigmatarchaeia > CG10238-14 > SpSt-28 > JAHLMO01. Next base: position 7,166 of record JAVYKI010000013.1, on the reverse strand, counting down.
ATGCTCAAATGAATTATTTTGTTTTTAACTATATTTATAATTTTTGTATATATAATATCTCCAACATCGTAATACTTTGAAATATCTGTCCTAAAAATATCAATAAATTCATATAATGCTTCTCCCAAAGGCAAAAATGCTGTATTAAAAGAATTAATATCTACAATCCATCCAGCACTTTCAACTTCTTTTATTATTCCAATTACTTTATCTCCAACTTTTGGAATATATCTTCCGTTTAAAGGAGTAAGCTTTTTCTTATCATCTTTTTCTTCTAATAAGCATAAAACTTTTGAATAAACATTTCCGTTTTCTTCATAAGTTAAGCTACTCTTTTTTATTTCTACCTTTTCTCCCGGCAATATTATTTTTCCCTTTATCATTCCTTTGCAACTTCTTTTATTTCAATTTCGTTAGTATGTCTATATAGCAAAGATATTAAATCGTTTTTTGTTGCACTAATTATTTTAACTTTAATCCTTAAATAGTTTTCTGTCCACTCTTCTTCTAAAACTTGCAATTTTTTCAATTCCTTATGAAGCTTAGAAGCAACATTTAAAGGAATTTTTATTTCGAGAATTGTATATTCTAGTTTTAAAGGCAAAACTTTTTTCAATTCTTTTAATACATTTTCTAATTGGACTTCAGAATCTAAAAAAGGGTCTATGTTTACTTTAACTTGTTCTAATGCATTTTGAATTCTTTGAATAGGATGTGGAGCATTTGTTTTAGGGTCTATAAACCTTTTATGAATTAAATTTATTATTTGATTTTTCTTTTCTTCAATCATTTTTCTCTTCATTTCTGTTGTTATTTGTATTTCTCCTTTTTTAATTATTTCTAATGCAACTTGATAAATATCAGTAGTATTAAAAGCTTTTTTCAAATCTTGAGTAGAAACTCTTTCCCCTTTTCTTGCATCTTTAAATATGTCAATTACAGCTAATACTTCCTCAATTTTTATATTTTTCCCTTGCTTTAATTCATAAGCTTTTTGTGGGTCTACAAGTATTTCAAAGTTTTGTTCGCCTTTTTTTAATCTAGCAACAACAGCCTTTTCTATGCTTATCATAAGCTTTCAATTTCTTTATAACTTAATTTTACAAACTTTTTTTCTTTATCAATATAAATAGCTTCAATCTTTGCATCTTTTTCAAACTTTCTTAACAAATCTATTGCTAAAGAAAGGGCTTCATTCAATTCCATGTTTTCCTTATATTTTTGCTTTAAAGCTTTTAATATTGGCTCCGAAAACCTTCCTATTGCATAGGCTTTCCATTCAAATATCATTCCTGAAGGGTCTAATTCAATTAAATGCCTTCCTGTTTTATCTACTCCTCCAACCATTAAAACAACTCCAAAAGGTCTTAAACCGCCATACATAGTAAAAGTTTGCATTATATCTGCAATACTTCTAGCAACTTCAAAAACATCTATTTCTTCATCATAAGTTATTCTATAATTTTGTGCTCTAATTCTTGCTTTATCTGCCAAAAATCTTGCATCTGCAATTAATCCAGCTGCAACCATTGCAACATGCTCATCAATTTTAAATATCTTTTCAAGAGTTTCTGGAACTTGCAATTCATCATATACTTTTGCACTTGCAAATACAATTCCATTATTATAAGTAATTCCTATTGCAGTGCTTCCTTTTTTTGCTGCTTCTTTTGCATATTCTACTTGAAACAATCTACCATCTGGGCTAAATACTGCTATTGTTCTATCATATCCTAAATATTCCGGCAATATTTCGGGCATATAAATATATTAAAATAAATTATTTAAGGTATGCTTTTACTAAAATTCTTCTTTTAAAAGGATCATAATGGATTTCTTCTATTTCAGAAGTTTTCGGCAAAATGTATTCTATATCTTCTTCAATATTTGAAAATTTGCAATCGTGAAGAACCATATATTTACCATCATTTTTTAGAACTTCTTTTTCTTTATTTAATATTCTTTCGCTTTCAATTTTAGTTTTTATAGTTCTAGTACCTATATCTAATACAACATCAAAAGAATCTTTTCTAAAAGGCAAATATCTTGCATCTGCTGCAACAAAGTCTGCATTTTGCAGTTTCTTACTTTCATTTTTGGCTTCTAAAATGTAATTTATATTATAATCTAAACCGATATAATAAATTTCTTTCTCTTTTTTAGCAACAATATTTCTAGCACTATAAAAGTTTCCACAACCCACATCTAAAACTTTACCTTTTTCTTTTTCTAGAGCACAATCATATCTACCTTCTGTACTAAACAATTTCATAGACTATAATTTATCTTGTAAATTAAATAAACATTAATGTTTATTCTTTAAGTAAACTTCTAATAGTTCCACTAATTTTAATTATTCTTATAAGAACCTTTTTTCCATTTATTTCATTTATTTTTCCTAAAGCAAAAGATAGAAAAAATTTTGCTAAATGAGTACATCTTATTATTAAAGTATTTTGATTAAAGCTTTCTTCAAAAATTTTAATTAGCATTAACTTTGAAAAAACTTCTCCATAAAGCTCTTTTAAAGTATTTAAAATTGCAGTTTTTATTTCTTCAAAACTAATTTCTTTTTCGCAATAAATTTTTATTAAAAAGTATCTTTTTCTTTCTCTTAAAGTCGGAATTAGTGCTTTTAACCTTTTTATTTTTCTGTAATTCATATTAACTCTACTCCAGGTCTTATCCAATCTTTACTTCTCTTTTTCAAGTTTTCTTCAATTATGTTTATTATAAGCTTTCTGTTTTGGGCTATTTCATTTTCTTCATATCCTAAAATATATAGCAGAGCTTCCATGCTCTTATAATCTTTAAATTCATAAAAGTTTTTTGCAAAAGAAAAAACTGCTAAAGGAACTTTATACTTTCTGCAAAGCTTTGCAACTTGATATGCTCTTTTTATTTCAAAATTATTAAAATTTATAGAAATTCCAACTTGATTCTTTTTTGCTTTTTTTGCAAAAATATGGTCTATTCCGGCATCTTCTCTATTTTGAAATGGATTAATTAAAAAATCTATGAAAACGTTTTCAACAGCTTCTCTATTAACTTTTAAATTCCCGCCTTCAACAAAAACTAAATCAATTTTTCTCCTATTTTTTACATTAGAAATTTTTTTAATTTCGTTCAAATCTCTTAAAATTATTCCGCTTATTACGTTTTTCTCAAATTTTACTTTTTTATCAAATTCTTCCAAAGATTTTACTTTTTCAAAATATTCAACTATTATTAAATATTTGTAATCTTTAGAAATAGTAATTATTTTTTCTAAATCATTATTATAAAAAACTGCATCTATCATAAATTAAATTATGATTTAATTTATTGGGCCGGTAGCTCAGCGGAAGAGCGCCCGCCTTGCAAGCGGGAGGCCCGGGGTTCAAATCCCCGCCGGTCCAACTTTGAATATATTGCTCAAAATTTTAGATAAAAAATTTAAAATTATTGACAATAAATCTTTGTTTTCCAAATAAATAAATTCATGATTAAACCAAACTTCAGCTCTTACTCCTTTATCTTTTGGATCATACATTTTGCAAATTATCCTATTTATTCCTTGGAAATATAGTGGATTTTCAACGCTACACGAATGAATAGTTTTTAGAGAAGTATCTTGTTTGCATGGAAAGCCCTCTGAACATTTGCATTTTTGATGTAAACTTTCATCTTGCAAATTACAATTTCCATTTAATATATCATCTATAGTACAAATACTTCCATAAGCATTTCTAGGATTTAAATAACATTCAACAAAAACTTCTCTTTGCTCTCTTGCATATTTCACTTCCCAAATTACGCTAAATCTTTCTCTAGTACTTGGCAAAATTTGAAATCCATCAACTATATGTTCGCTAACTAGATTTGGTAAATCAACCAAAATTCCAGTATCGTTTTTACTACAAAAAGCAATATTTTGATTTACTTTTGGAAAAGTAAAGACAGGAATTCCTGGATATGGCTGATTGCAATATCTATAATTTTGACAACTTTTATACTCTATTACTTTGTCATTAGCAATTAAATCAACTCCTTCTTTAAAATTATAAATTCTAACATTAGTAGGATTATGGCTTGGTCCTACCCATAAACAATCAGTAAATTCATCAGTTTTTCCAATTACGTCTCTTATTTGAGTACATTTATTAGAATATCCAAAGCAATTTATTTTTTTAGAACTTAACCCAGCTAAATTTTGAGTTAAAGTTTTTACTTCATTAGAAGATTCCCAATAAGTTTTTAGAAAAACAATTTTATCAGTACCTCTTTGATTTTGTTGATCTCCTCTCGCTCCCAAGAAAATATAAACTCTGTAATTATTATTAGAAGCACTATTTCCTGCTTGGTCGTTAATATTTGCATTTAAATTTCCCCATCCAACATTTAAATTAGAAAATCTTGCAATATGAGTTGCTGGTGGAATATATGCAGCTCCATTAGGGCAACCATTTACTGGAAAAGATTGAGAAGAAGATTTTCCATTAAAGCTTAAACTAGAAAAACTTATTCCACTAATTTCTTGACCTCTATATTCATCTCTACTTTTAGAAGTAAATTCAATATATTCTTTATCAATAACTAATTTATCTGGAGTTAAAGTAATAGAATAACCATTTTTATTTATATAATAATTTGGATAAGGATCATAAGTATTATCTGCATTAGATATTAATTCTGGCTTATGTTGAATATCTACAAAATATGGTAGTTTCTTATCGATACAGTAATAATTAGAGGAAATTGTTGTTTCTTTGTTAACATAATCTCTAACTTTATAATTTTCAAATCTATACATACATACATTATTGCAACTAAGAGTTAATGAGAAACTTCCATCATCACATGTATAAAAGCTATCTTGTTTTTCCTCAACTTTATTATTTAAATAATCTACAAGCCTGTAATAATAATCTTTACAACCACTTTCTAAATAATCTGTACATGATAATGCAACTAATAAATTTTTATTTTGCCAGTTTTGAGTATTAGGATTTATGCTTGCAGCAGGATTAAAATTATCTTTTTTAGCTTCTCCATTTTTACAATATTCTCCTCTACTAAATAAATCATATTGTTGATAAGCAGCATCATTACCAACTAAATAATATTCAGTTAGTCTTTCTTTGTTACAAATACCAAAGCAATAATCTTTAAAAACATTACAATAGCTATCTGTAACTTCTCCATAAATATATGGATTATTTCCATTATCAGAATCACTAGGAGTACAGTATCCATAATATTGCCCGCCAACTAGTCCTATTAATGGAAATTTATCAAAAAGAAAAATTGCATAAGAAAAGGCTATCAAAATTATATACAACAATTCTACATTTTTCATAAATTAAATATTTAATAACTCTTTTATGCTTACAAATAGCTTTTGCTTTATAATAATTTTATTATTAATTTTTCTCTGTTATAACATTTTTAACTTTAAACTTCATTTTTCAGATGAAATTATATATGCAAACATTGCTTGGAAAATTAAAGAAGAAAAATTAATGCCTTATTCAGAATTTTTTTATGCTCATCCTCCAATACATATATTTTTACTTTCTATATTTTTTACTTTATTTCCTTTTAAAACTTTTTCATTAATTATTTTTAATTTTTTAATTTCTTTTCTTTCTCTTTTAATAATTTTAAAAATATCAAAAAAAATTTCGAAATATTTTTATTTTTCTCTTATTTTTGTAATTTTTCATCCAGTTTTTATACTTTTTAATCTTGATGGCACAGGCATGGAATTAGCAACTCTCTTTTCTCTCCTATTTTTTTACTTTTATATTTTAAAATCTTATGAAAAAAGTTTAATCTTTCTCCTTTTAACTTTATTAACAAGATATTTTGCTGCATTACCTCTTTTACTCTTTTTATTCTTAGAAAACAAATTTATATTTATTCTAAAAAGAATTTACCTATTTTTACCTTTCTTCCTTCTTTTATTGAATAATAATTTTTTTCAACAAACAATACTTTATCATTTTCAAAGATTTGGAGTTAAAGTTATTCCAGATTTTGGTTTTCAAATTTATATATTTGATATATTAATCTATTTTTTACTTTTCTTTTATTCTAAAAATAAAACTATAAGAAACATTTCCTTTTCCTTTTTAATTTACTATTTTTTCCTTTTCCTTTTATTTAGAGGCTCCGTATATCATTATTTTTATGTTCCTATAATTTTTACATTTTTAGCTTCTAATTTAATAGAAAATAAGAAGATAGGAAAGTTAATTATAATAATTCCTATATTGAATATTTTAATCAACTTTAATAGTTTAAAATATTACTTTTTTGAAGATGGTTATGGAACTAGTTACTTTAAACATTTAGAAAGCATTTATGAAAATTGTATTAAGAAATTAAATGTATCAGAAATTATAATTGCTGGAAACAGCATTTCCGTTAATTATTTAAGCTTTATTTATGATTTAAAAATTGTAAATAATATGTTTGATTTAGACCCAAAAAGAATTTATTTTGAAACAGAACCAATATTTTTTGAAAAAATAAAAAACGCTACAATTTTGATTGATTATGATTATTTTAGTAAGTATTCTTATTTTGAAAAAATAAAGAATGAATATAAGGAAGTTTGCGAAAAAGTGCTAGCTAGAATTTATTAAACTTTTATATATTTTAATATATTTTTCTGCCAATTTCGAAAAAGACTGTTTTTCTGCAGCTTTTAAATTCTTTTCTGCAATTCTTTTCTGCAAACTTTTATTTTTTAAAACTTTTATTATAGCTCTTTTCAATTCTTCTTTATTATTAACAGGAACTGTTATTATATAAAAACCTTCTTCTTTTATCATTTCTTCTGTTTCAGGTAGCATAGACATAATAATAGGCTTTCCAAAAGAAGATACTATATGCACAACTCCACTACTTCCTGTAGAAACTGTATAAGGTAAAACTATTAAAGCAGCTTTTTTAATAATTTTCTCAAGTTCCTTATCTTCTAAATAACCCGTAAAAATTATATCTTTTCTGTTCTTGTATTTTTCCTTAATTTTTTCTAAATATCCTGGAAAGTTTGGATGAGAAGTTCCTACAACTACTAATTTTAATTTTTTAAAAACTTTTTTGATTTCATCGAAAACTTCAATTAATAATGGCAAGTTTTTATTCTTTCTCCAAAAACCTATTGTTAAAATAATATT
>JAVYKI010000012.1:0-13171 GCA_038742305.1 Candidatus Aenigmatarchaeota archaeon | reverse complement strand
TCAAAACCAAAAATGATATATACTGTTAGAAATAAAAAGAAAAAAGAAACAAAGGAAGCCAGAAAACCTTTAAAACCATTTTAAATTATGTTAAGAGCTGATATAGAAGAAAGGCTAAAAATTTTGAAAGAACTAAGAGAAAAAGGTATAAACCCTTATCCATATGAATTTAATGTTACGAATTCTGTAAAAGAAATTAGAGAAAAAGAAAAAGAATTTTTAGATAAAAATGTAAGAGTTGCGGGAAGAATTTTTTCTATAAGAAGACATGGAAAGCTTATTTTTTATGATTTGTATGATGAAGGTCATAGAATACAAATTGCTGTTAGTGCAGATAAAACTCAAAACTTTGAAATAGCAAAAGAATATATTCAAAGAGGGGATATAGTAGGTTTTGAAGGAAAAGTTGGTAAAACTATTAAAGGAGAGCTAACAATTTTTGCAGAAAAGTTTGAAATTTTGGCTAAAGCATTAATAAGTTTGCCAGATAAGTGGTTTGGATTGCAAGATGTTGAGGAAAGATATAGAAAAAGATATTTGGATGTTTTGCTAAATGATGAAGTAAGAAAAATTTTTGAGTTTAGGTTTAAAGCAATAAGCTATATTAGAAGATTTTTTGAAAACTTAGGATATGTTGAAATAGAAACTCCAAAATTGCAACCAATATATGGAGGAGCATATGCAAAACCATTTATAACTTATGTAAACGATTTAAAAGAAAATTGGTATTTAAGCATTAGCCCAGAGCTTTATTTAAAAAGAATGCTCGTTGCTGGATTTAATAAAGTTTTTGAAATTGCAAAAGATTTTAGAAATGAATCTATTGATGCAAACCACAATCCAGAATTTACTATGCTAGAAGCTTATGAAGCTTATGCTAATAGAGAAAGAATGATGGAAATAACTGAAAGCTTAATTTATTCTTTAGCGAAAGATTTGCTTGGAAAAGATTATATTGAATACGAAGGTAAAAAAATTAGTTTAAAACCGCCTTGGAAAAGAATAAGTTTGAAAGATGCTTTAAGAGAATATGCTAACATAGATGTTGATAAATTGAGCAATGAAGAAATTAAAGAATTATTAGAAAAATATGGAATAGAATTAAAGGTTAAAGAATTTAATAGGGGATTAGCAATAACAGAACTTTTTGAAAAACTTGTTGAAAATAAATTAATAGAGCCCACTTTTATTTTAGACCATCCTATTGAAAGCACTCCTTTATGCAAGCCACATAGAAAAGATCCAAGCTTAGTTGAAAGAGCTGAAGCATACATTTTGGGAATAGAAATTGCAAACATCTATTCTGAATTGAACGATCCAATTATCCAAAACAAATTGCTTTTAGAACAATCAAAAATGAGAGATTTAGGATTTGAAGAAGCTCATGAATACGATCAAGATTTTGTTGAAGCATTAATGTATGGAATGCCTCCAGCAGGAGGCTTGGGTATTGGAATAGATAGAGTAATAATGATATTAACTGGAGCAAAAAGCTTAAAAGAAGTTATTCTATTCCCTATGATGAAAAAGAAAGTAAAAAGCGAAGCAGTAGAAATATTAACCGAATTAACTAAAAATTATTAAACTACTAACTTTATGGATTTTGATAAGGAAGAAATAATTAGAAGGTATAAAGAAAAGCTTGGCATAGATATTTCAGATTTTTTAGGTTTACCAAATCAATTTATAAGAGTTAATACTTTAAAAGCTGATGTAGATAAAGTTATAAAAGTTTTAGAAGAAAGAGGATACCAATTTGAAAAGTTATCCTATTTAGATTTTGGTTTTAAAGTTTTGAATAATGATAAAATAATAACAAAAGAAGTAGAGCATGCTGTTGGTTATATTTTTTCTCAAGATGCTTCTAGCATGTTAGTTCCTTTAGCTCTAGAATTAAGTGAAAAAGATGTTGTTCTAGATTTATGCGCAGCTCCTGGTGCAAAAACTACTGAAATTGCTCAATTAATGAATAATAATGGAGTAATAGTTGCTAATGATGTAAGATTTGATAGAATAAAAGCATTAGCATCTAATATTCAAAGAATGGGAGTTCTAAATACAATAATAACTTTAGAAGATGGTAGATTTTTATACAAAAAACTTCAAAACTATTTTGATAAAGTCTTAGTAGATGCTCCATGTAGCGCTACAGGAACTTTTAAGCCAGATGCATTAATTGCGGTAAATGAAAAATTTATAAAAAGTTTGCAAAAATTGCAAAAATCTTTGCTTAGAAGTGCATATTTTTTAACAAAAAAAGATGGAATAATTGTTTATTCTACTTGTTCTTTAGAAATTGAAGAGAATGAAGAAGTTGTAAAGTGGTTTTTAGAAAATTTTAATGTAGAAATTGAGGAAATAAAAATTAAAGGAATAAAGCTTATTGATGCATTAGATAACGAAATAAGAAAAGCGAAAAGAGTACTAATTAAAGGACAAGAAGCATTCTTTATTTCAAAATTTAGAAAAGTTTAATATATATTATGCCAAAAGCTATTTGGAAAGGTTTTATAACTTTCGGATTAGTTAACATTCCAGTAAAAGTTTATTCTTCTTACAATCCAAAGTCTTTAAAGTTTAAGCTAATTCATAAAGTTTGTAATACTCCAATAATTTATAAAAAGTTTTGTCCGACATGCAATAAAGAAGTAGATTGGAATGAAATAGAAAGAGCATATCCTTTAACAAAAACAAAATTAATTCCTATATCAAAAGAAGATTTTGAAAAAGTAAAATTAAAAAGTACTAAAGAAATGGAAGTTTTGGAGTTTGTTGATATAAGCGAAATAGATCCAATATACTTTCAAAAAAGCTATTATATAGTTCCTGAAGGCTCTAGTAAAGTTTATTTCCTTTTTGTAGAAGCATTAAGAACAAAAAATAAGGCCGCTGATGCAAAAGTAGTAATTAGAAACAAAGAATATGTAGTAGTAATTAGGCCATATAGAAAAGGATTAGTAATGCATGTTTTATACTATATAAAAGAAGTTAGAGATATAGAGGAATTGCCAGAAATTAAAGAAAAAATTGTTATAAACGAAGCAGATTTAAAGCTTGCTTCAGAGCTAATAGAAAAGCTTACTACAAGCTTTGATTTAAGTAAGTATAAAGATGAGTATTCAGAACAGCTTTTACAAATAATAAAAGAAAAAGCTGGAATAAGTGAAAAAGAGGAAAAAGAGCAGCCAACACTTTTTGAAATAATTAAGAAAAAGGTTGAAAAAGAAGAAAGTTAATGGACCTTTGGAATTATAAAATTAAACCGATGCTTGCATACTTAAGCAAACCTTTTAATAGTAAAAATCACATTTTTGAAATAAAGTTTGACGGAACAAGAGGAATTGGATATATAGATACAAAAGAAGGAAGTATAAGATTGCTTAATAGAAGGTTTATTTGGTTTGAATATAGATATCCAGAATTAAAAGAAATTTTAAATCAAATAAATGCAGAAAGAGTAATATTAGATGGAGAAGTTGTAGTTTTTGAAAAAGGATTACCAAATTTTAATTTATTGCAAGAAAGAGAACAAGTAGAAGATAAATATAGAATAGAAATGCTTTCAAAACTTTATCCAGCAACTTATGTAGTTTTTGATATTCTTTATTTAGATGGAAAAAATTTAACAAAAATTCCTTTAATTGAAAGGAAGAAAATACTTGAAAAAGTTGTTAGTCCATCTAAAAGAATAATGATAAGCGAATTTTTTGAAGAAAAAGGAATTGAAATTTTTAAAAGCGTTAAAGAATTGGGTTTAGAAGGGATAATGGCGAAGCACAAGTTTAGCAAATACTACATAGGAAAGAGGAGCAAAGCTTGGTTAAAAATTAAAAATTTAAAAACTATTGATGCAATAATTTGCGGATATACTAAAGGAAAAGGAAAGAGAGAAAATAGTTTTGGGGCATTGCTTTTAGGAGTTTATGATAATGGAAAGCTAAGATATATTGGAAGAGTTGGAACTGGAGAGTGGAGCGAAGAATTTTTAGTTGAATTTAGAAAAAAGCTAGATGAAATAAAAATAGACTATAATCCCTTTGATATTTTTAATGAAAGAAAAGAAATAGTTGAAATAGCTAATTTTGTTAAGCCAATTTATGTTGCAGAAATAGAATTTCTAGAGCTTACAAAAGATAAAAAATTGAGAGCTCCAAGCTTTAAAAGGTTAAGAAATGATAAAGATCCGAAAGATTGTAAACTAGAAGAAATAAGAGAAGTTCTTATTTAGATTTAATTTCTCTTCTTAAACTTGTAATTTTTATTTTATATTTACAATTATCACAAATTATAGTCAAAGGTTTTTTCCATTCTTGTTGCTTAGAGCTTTGAAATCCACAATTTGGACAAATATATTCAATATTAGCAACTTTTTCTCCCTTATAAACTATTATTCTAACTTTTCCGTTATATTTACCTTCAAAGGTTCTGTTTGTAAAATATTCTATTTCTTTCATTTAGTTGCAGTTAATATTCTAATACTTCTCTTTGGCCTCCAAGCATCTCTTCTACCACATCTTCTACATTTAACCCTTCCTTCAGCTATTTGGCTTGGCAAAGCTCTAATTTTTGCTTTACAATGCCTACAAACAAAGACATTTCTGAATAATCTTGCTTCGACATCCGGATCTATTTTCTTTGCCATAAGAATTATATTTAGAAATTTAAATTTAAATTAGATGAGATAATGACGGTCATCTGATAAATGATGAAAAATTTTTCAACGAATTTTCCAAATTCCATAAGCCTTTGAAAACAAAGTTCCTTCTTTTCCAAAAAGTATTCCTTCTGCAAAAATAATATTTTTTCCTTTTCTTACAATTTTACCTTCTAAATAATATTTTTCATCTTTTGCTTTATTTATAAAGTTTATTGTTAAGCTAATAGTTACTATATCTTTGTTTACAGAATTTCTAACTAATAATCCTAAAATTGCATCAAAAATCATAGCTATAAAACCTCCAAAAAGAAAATTTCCATATCTTTCAAAAATTTCTTTATGATTAAAAGAAATTTTTATCTTTTCTTCGCTAATTTCTTCAATTTCAAATTCAAAACCAATTTCTTTTAAAATCGGCAACCTTTTATATATTTCTTTTATGTTCATAATTAAAAATTTATGGAAAAAATAAAAGGAAAAGTTTGCGGAATTTCTTGGCATACTGATAGAATAATACACCTTTTTGTTCAATTAGAAAAAGAAGTTGAAATTCCTATTTGTTCTTTTACAAATTTTACCTATAAAGGAATTACTAGACCTCTTTCTGTTTGCAACTTTGAGCCAAAAAATATTTTAGAATTTGTAGTAGCTTTAAAAGAAGGCGGTCAATTAAGCGAAAAATTAAGAGAAATTAAAGTTGGAGATGAAGTAGAATTAACTAAGCCTATTAAAACTTTAAGAACAGAAGCTAAGAAGCTTTTATTTATAACTGGAGGATCTGGCATTGCAGCTTTTATTCCTTTAATAAGGGCTTATGAGCAAAATATTTTAGACTTTGAAGAAATTGTTGTTTTTCATTCAGAAAGAAATTTAGCATCTTGCGTATTTTTTAAAGAGTTTAAAGATTATAGGAAAACAAAATTATTTTTAACTTTTACTAGAGAACAAGTTCCAAATTTTATGCATGGAAGATTAAATAAAGAAGTAATAGAAAGTGAAGTTGATTTAAAAGAATATGAAATACACATTGCTGGTCCAAAAGAATTTGTTGATGAAATTTCAAAACAACTTTCTGGATTAAATATAAAATCTTTACGCTGGTAACTAAATTATTCCCATACTTCTCAATTCTTGCTCTATTCTTCTAGAAGCTATTACAGTTGAATATTCTGCACTTAATGCTAGTTCAGGGTTTACTTCTTTCCAATCTTTATTTTCTTTTACTTTAAAGTATAAAGCTAATAAAGTATAATGTCTTGGAAACCAATGAGCATTGAAATATAGTGCATCTCTAAAAATTTCTTCTTTACTAAAGCCTTGAGAAGCCATTATATAAATTAATCCTAGCAAAGAGAAGCCGTGAGTACAATCTGGTCTAGAAGTTGGTTGTCCGCAGCAAGGCCTATAAGCATTATTAGCTACATATTCCGCAATAGCTTGTTGCTCTGGAGTTAGCTTTATTAAATTTACATCTCCCCATCCATCTCTTCCAGCTTCAGAGAATATATCTGGAATTTTAAAAGGAGAGTTATGAATTATGCTATTATTATTATGTTTTGCAATTATTCCTAGTATATACATCATGAAAACTGCATTGTTCTTATCTATTCTAATTCTTTTATTCAAGTTTGGAGTATTAAGTATTTCTTCCATTTCAGGAGTTAAATCTTGCCCATATCTTTGCTTTAGAGTAGCTCTTAATTTTTCTTTATCAAGAATTCCAGCTTTAATCATATCTTGAACTATATTTCCCCAAACTGCTTTACTTTCATAACCTTCGGGAGGAAGGACTTCATTTATAATTTGTTGCAAGTCTATTGATTGAACAGTACTTTTAGAAGTATAATTTGTTTCTTTAGCATAAAGAAAACTTTTGGAAAAAATGCTGTAAATTTGCATAAATAAGAAAAGGCCTGCTACAACTATTAAAGCCAAGAGTAATGAATTATTGAATTTCATACCTTAACATATCCTCCATATTCTTGCATCCAATTTTCATTTCTAAATACATAGCTTCCATCTTCTTCTATACTTCCAACTTGATCCCAAATGCTTGCCAATAAATAATAATATGAAATATCTTTAGATAATATAATTGTTGGTACAGCAGTTATATTATATTTTTTAATTAACTCTTTTCCTTCTTCTTCATCTGTATAAACTGTTTTTTCTTTTCCTATTTTTACTAAATATCCTTCTTCTAAAATTCTTTTGTGAAGGGTAACATCATAACATTTGGTACAATTTCTGGGAACTAAATATATTATATCAACTATTCCATAAATTTTATTATCGCTTAAAGAAAGGAAAGGAGGATAACTTTCTATAACTATTTTATCTTCAACTTTTCTATATCCTGGAATTCTCGAAAAAATGTTTGCAACTTTTTCAACTTCCCCGCTTATAATAATGCTGGGAATTTTATCTATTTTTAAACTTTTTATTAAATTTAAATAATTTTTATAATCTTCAACTTTTTCACTTTTTATTACATAGTTATTAGAACTTTTTATAGAATTGTAAATTATGTTTATATCAAAACATTCCTTACAATTTTTATCTATTAAAACTAAAAGATTTATTTCTGGTTTTCTAAATGGCTCTATAAATTTTGCAAGACTTGTACTTAATTGATAGTTCAAGAAAATGCCTAAAGCTAGTGCTAAAACTAATAAAAAAATTGGGAAAAAAAGTTTTGCGTTATCCACAACCTCCAACTTGAGAAGGTACTATTACCTGGCTTGCAACACTAGATTGAGTTTGTCTAGACCCTAAACTTGAAACTGCTTGAGCAAAGCTTTCGCTATTTATTAAGTTATAAATGCTGTAAACTTGGAAAGCTTGTATTGCTTGCATTGCTACAACAAGTATTAAAAGTACTGTTAGTAAAGTTTGTGAATCTAGTTTCATATAATTATTTATTTTATTTTTTATATTAATACTTTTTGCTTAGCTTTGAAAATTAAGATTATGCCCCGGTAGCTTAGTGGCAAAGCGCCCGCCTCGTAAGCGGGAGACCTGGGTTCAATTCCCAGCCGGGGCTTCCTTAAAAAATTCTCAATCCCTCGCCTCGGTCTTAAAATTTTCCAACATCTCGTAAATTATGAATTTAAAAGAAGTTATAAGCAACTAATTCGGAAAAATATCATTATTATGATTGAAAGTTAAATGATTAAAAGTTAAAATTTGCTATAAAGCTAAATATTCTTTCAAAACTCTTGGAGTTAAAAATCTTATTCTTTTATGTCCATGAGGTAATGGGGTATGAGTTACAAATATAAAATTTGAATTTATTTCATTTTTATACTCTAAAATTAATGCTGTATCAGATTCGTTTAAAAATATTTTTTCGGGTTTTAAAATTTTAAAATTTCTTTAGAAACATTTGCAAAAATAAATCTCAAAAATAATAATTGGCCTTCATCAGCTTCTCCATATATTTTAAGGTTTCTTAACCATTCTTCATTTCTTTTATCTTCAAAACTTATAAAATATGCTTTACTTTTTCCGTTACTTTTGGAATAAACTTTCAAATAAGCCGGATACCAGCAAGTATCTGTCTTAATCCGAAATTCTTCATTCAAATCTTTATATTCTTCTCTTTCACTTATTTCAACTATAGAATCTCCTTCAAGCACCTGTAAAGAATATGCATTATAAATAGGAGAAATAAAAATTAACTTTTCATTTTCTGCTTCAAGAAACAAATCTCTAATAAGAACTCCTAAGCCGCCTTTCATAGAAGAGTTTACTATTCCATTTTCCAAACTTAGAAATGTTGCTTTAATCATAATATTTTGCTACTATTAAATAATTTCTTTTTAATTTTTAATGTTTAAATTTTACAAAAATTATGAGTTTTGCAAAATATTATGATATAATTTTCCAATTTAGAGATATTAAAAAAGAGTGCGATTTTTTAGAATACTGTTTCAAAAATTTTGCAGAAAGAAAAGTAAAGAAAATCCTAGATTTAGCATGCGGAACTGGTTCTCATGCTATTGAGCTTGCAAAAAGAGGATACGATGTTGTTGGAATTGATATAAACAAAGATATGTTAAATTTAGCAAAACAAAAAGCAAAAAACTTAAAAATAAGATTTTTTAAAGCTGATATATCAAATTTTAATCTTAAAGAAAAGTTTGATGCCGCAATTTGTATGAACGATTCAATTAATTACTTAACTTCTAACGAAAAACTAATAAAACACTTTAATTTAGTTTACAAACATTTAAATAAAAGAGGAATTTACATAATTGAAACTTTCCATCCAAAAGAAATTTTAGGTTTCCAAAAAGTTACTTTAGATAGCTGGAAAGAAAAAAGAGGAAATATAGAAGTAAAAATTGATTATAAGGAATTGGAATTTGATTGGAATAATCAAATTTTAAAAAGAAAGTGGAAATTTGAAATTAAAGAAGGAAATAAGAGAAAAGCTATTGAAGAAATTTTTGAGCATAGAGTAATTTTTCCTCAAGAATTTTATCTTTTTTCAAAATTATCAAAATTTAAATTAATAAAGTTATTTGGCGATTTCTTTAAGGAAATTGATAATACAAAAAATAGCTGGAGAATAATAGTTGTTTTGAGAAAATAAATATAATTATGATAATGCTTTTTACCAAGCCAGAAATAATATTAAAATTTTCTAGAAAAAGCATTTTTTTCAACTTAGCAGACAAAATTTCAAAAGTTATACCTTTGCAAGATAAATTAGAAAAAGCAGATATAAAATTTAATGAAAGAGAATATTTTTCAATAATTTTGTTTAATTCATTTTTTTGGTTTATAATTCTTTTTTCACTTCTCACTTTTATTTTTTCTATTGCAAAATCTTTCAATTTTTTGTTAATATTTTTCCTTTCATTTTTTATTTCTGGCTTTTCTTTTTTAATGAATATTCTTTATCCTCAACTTTTGATTTCTAGAAAGGTTAGAGATGTAGAAAAAAACTTGCCATATGTTTTAAGGCAAATGCTTATAGAAATAAGAGGTGGAATTTCTCTTTTCGAAAGTTTGAAATCTGTAGCTTCAAAAGATTATGGAGTTTTAAGCAAAGAATTAGAAAAAACTATTAGGAAAATTTCGGCTGGATATAGCGAAACAGAAGCATTAGAAGAACTTGCTTTAAAAATTCCTTCTCAAAAATTAAGAAAAGTTATTTGGCAAATTGTAAATGCAATTAGAAGCGGAACGGAACTTTCTGAAATTTTAAAATCTATTGTAAATGAAATAACTAATGAACAAAGAATTGCAATAAAAGAATATGCATCTAGCCTTAATCCTATAGCTTTAAGCTTTTTAATGGTAGGAATAATTTTTCCAACAATGGGAACAATTTTAATTATTATACTTTCAAGCTTTTTAGGAATTTCTTTACCAAATGAAATCTTTTACTTAATACTTTTTATAATTGCTTTAGTTCAGTTTAATTTTGTTGGAATAGTAAAAAGTAAAAGGCCATGGATATAAAAATTTACAAGTTTTTACCAAAATCTTATTTAGAATATATAAAAAATAGTATTGAGCATACAAACTTAAAAATTGATGAAAAATCTTTTGTAAATTTTCAAATATTTTTCTCTTTTTTAATTTTTACAATTTTAATATTTTTAACAAAAAACATTTTAATTTCAATAGTTTCCTTTTTTATTTCATTCCTTTTTATTTTGTTGCTTCTTTACTTGTCTGTTGAAAGTTCAAAAAAATACGTTGAAAATGTTTTGCCAGATGCTTTAAGCTTAATTTCTTCAAATGTTAGAAGCGGATTAAATTTGGAAGAAGCAATGATGGTTAGTGCAAGAAAAGAGTTTGGAATGTTAGAAAAGCTTTTCAAAAAAATTGCAAAAGAATGCTATGCTGGAATACCTATAGAAGAATCAATAAGAAAAAACTTAAAAAATGTTAAAATAGAAAGCGTTAAAAGAGTTTTCGAATTAATATTAGAAGGAATAGAAAAAGGTTCTAGAATTTCGGATTTGCTTTTTGATTTAAGTGAAGATTTAAGACAAAGGAATGCACTAAAAAAAGAAATAAGCGCGGTAACTTCAATGTATTTCATTTTCATATTTTTTGCAGTTGCTATTGGAGCTCCTTTGCTTTATGGAATAGTTGTAAATTTTGTAAACATATTAATAAAAGTTTCTCCTCCCGAATTGCCTAATCTGCCAATTAATGTTCCTTTATCTTTTAAAGGTTTAAAAATAGATGTAAGCTTTATAGAAAATTATTCTTACATTGCTCTATTTATAACAATTTTATTTTCTAGCTTGATTTTAGGTGCAATAAAAGATGGAAATGAAAAAGTTGGCTTAAAATACTTGCCAATGCTTTTAATAGTTTCTTTTTCGGTATTTTTTGCTTCAAAGTATTTAGTAGCTTTAATATTTTCGTTTTTTGTTTAAATTATGAGTAAAAGTGGGTAGTTGGGCAGCTACCGAAAGGAGGAAATTCCCCCCACTGAAAGCAAAGGGTCTAAAAAGCCCGGAGCAGTATCAGAAACGAGACCTTTGCTTAATCAGATGAAAATGATGTCAAAAGCTGAGAGATTAAGCAAAGGATGAAACGGACTGCTCCGCTTGATGAGGTGCAAGCCTTTTGGCGCTTAGACTAATGCTGCCAAAAACAGAAGGGGGGTTACAACTACCCACTGCTCAAAACTTGTATTCTTAATTACCACCAAAAAGTATTTAAATTATTTTAGTTTATATTTAATATGAAAAGTTTAATGCTTGCAACATTTGTAATTCTAACATTTTTAGCTATTTCTTTAGCTTACGAAGTAAAAATAAGAGTTATAGATGTTTATAATCAGCCAGTAGAAAATGCTAGCATTACAATAGAAAGTGTAGTTATTAGAGATCCTTATACGGATTGTAATGGATATTTATATGCTGAGCTTCCTCAAGGAAATTACAGAATTACTGCAAGAAAAGGAGATTCTAGTGCTTCTACTACTGTTTACATAAATTCAAACAGAGAAATAATTTTAAGATTAGATAACAATTACTATACTTTAACAATAGAACCTATTAATGGAAGCGTATTAGTCTTTAGAAATGGTTGTTATAAGACTTTTACTTCAAATAAATATACAATTACGGGCTTTAAGAATTCTAACGATAAATTTGAGCTTGTTGCTGTAGAAAGAAGTTTGGTAGTTTTTGAAAAATGGGAATATGATAATAGATTAAGTTACGAAACTAGATTACTTCTACTTCCAAATTCTAATTTATATGTTAAAGCATACTTTAAAGAAATAAACATTGCTCTTGAAGAAATTTTAAAAGAATTAAATGAAATTAAAGAGCTTATAAAAAATAATCAACAATTAACAGAACAAAAACTTAATGAAATACTCAATAGATTAAATAATTTACTAACATTTTACAACAGAATTGATTCTAGATTATCTAATATTGAAGGAAATATAAGTCAAATTTATTTGAAACTAAGTGAAATAAATAATTTAATAAATAGCATACTAAATAAATTATCGGAAATAAAATCAGATACTTCCGAAATAAAGAACTTATTAATAAACTTTTCTAATAATGTTTTAAATAGATTAAGCTTGCTTGAGAATTTAATAATATCATCTAAGAACGAAATCATAAGTGAATTAAATAAATTAAGAAATGAGGCTTCTTATTATTACTCCCTTTATTTGTCGATAATTTCGGATTTTTATAGGCAGGAAAGAGAAAAAGAGGGTTACTGCTTGAAGATATTAAACGAAGATGCAGAAAAGATTTTCAGAGAATTAATAATTTTAATTGAAAATTGTGGTTCAAAAAATTTAACTAATTTAAATGTTTTAGTAAAATATAATGATAAAGCAGAATTTAGAACAGTATCATTAATTAAACCAAACGAAATAAAATATTTGAGAATTCCTATAGATAGGTTTTCAAATAAATTTTATGTAAATGTTTTTGCTTTTAATGAAAACGTTTCTACATCAAAATCAATTTTAGTTTCTTTTGAAAAAGCAATTATAGATATAGAAGTTCCAGAAGTAAAAATTGAAAATGATAAGGAAATAGAATTCTATGTTAAATTAGTTAACTATGGTAAATTTTTTGTTGAAGATTACTTTTTTGTAGAGACCCCCAAAGGTATTTATTCCGATACTTTAGAAAAAGTAAAATTAGGACCTTTTGAAGAAAGGTATGTTAAAGTAAATTTAAGAATATTAGAAGAAGTTAAAAATGATTTTGAAATAAAACTCTCTTTTGCTGGAAACGAAAAAATAGCAAAAATTAAAGTTGCTGGAAACGAAACAAACTACATGTCGATTCTTATCGGTGTTATAATCCTATTACTATTAATCCTTTTTATTTTTCTGATTTTCAAATCTTAACTTATTATTACTCTTTTATATTTAGTAAATTCTAATCCTTTACAAGTAATATCTAATGGAATTACAGAAATATATTTAATTGTTCCAGGATTTACTTTTAAATTTATTTCTTTTATATTTCCACTTTCTAAATTACTATCTAAAGTTATGTT
>JAVYKI010000011.1:0-13379 GCA_038742305.1 Candidatus Aenigmatarchaeota archaeon | reverse complement strand
ATTTATGTTTTACAAAATAAAAATTTAGTTGAAAGAAAAATAGAAATAGGAAAGAGAAAAGATTTAATTTTTTATTAAAAAGTATTTAATTTTTTGTGTTTAAATTAAATTATAAACCTTAAATGAAACTTATTAGCATAAGCTAATAAGTGGAAACGACTCAAGGATGAGTAAAAAATTCTGCGAGGGATATATACCCTTTTTAAAAATTAACTTTGTAGAATTATTAAAAATAAATATGACTAAAAATATAATATAATGAAAGAAAACTAAGGGGTTTGAGCTAAATTAGAAATATTGAAAGTTTATCCTATTAGCTTATATTTTTGCTATTTTCTCTTTAAGCTTTGTTTGAGCTAAATTAGAAATATTGAAAGGTTTGTGGCAAGGAATTCAAAAGCCTATACCCAACAATGGGGTTTGAGCTAAATTAGAAATATTGAAAGTCTCTTGAGCAGTTTATAAAGCCTGTTAGTTTGCAAGAGTTAAACAGGTTTGAGCTAAATTAGAAATATTGAAAGTTTCGAGACATGATTTTTTCCAGTGTATCTCTTAATGTTACGTTTGAGCTAAATTAGAAATATTGAAAGGGAAGTGTAAGAAGTAATATAGTATTGCAAGATTTAACTAATAGGTTTGAGCTAAATTAGAAATATTGAAAGTTTATATATGTTATAATTCTATTTCCTGTATAGTAGAATTCCATAATGGTTTGAGCTAAATTAGAAATATTGAAAGTTGGGCTTGTTTTTAATTGGCTTGCTAATTGCTGTTTTGCTTGGTTTGAGCTAAATTAGAAATATTGAAAGTTTTGAGAATATAGCTTAGAATCTTATACATTAAACTTTTGTTTGAGCTAAATTAGAAATATTGAAAGGCAACTACTTATCTGAGAAGAAACTAATTGCAACAACAGAGTTTGAGCTAAATTAGAAATATTGAAAGAGAAAAAAACAGGAGTGCTTCAGAAGTTCTTAGAAAATTTGTTTGAGCTAAATTAGAAATATTGAAAGTTTTCTTTCTAATTCTTCTGCTCTTTTTTTGAATTCTTCAAAGTTTGAGCTAAATTAGAAATATTGAAAGTAGGAATTGAAATAAAGACAGACCATAAACTCACAGCAATTGTTTGAGCTAAATTAGAAATATTGAAAGCAGCAAATGCCTTGAGTATCAAGTAAATAAATAGTATTCGGTTTGAGCTAAATTAGAAATATTGAAAGAATGTATAAATGTTTGCTCCGCCGAATGCAGATATTAAAAGGTTTGAGCTAAATTAGAAATATTGAAAGTATTTTCCGTTTTTACTTCATTAATTCCTGAAGCAATACTTGTTTGAGCTAAATTAGAAATATTGAAAGATGCTATATATTTCTTTGCATAATTAATTATGGTCTCAGTGTTTGAGCTAAATTAGAAATATTGAAAGTTACTCGTTAGATAATCTTTAATAAGCTCTGCAGTGTTCTGTTTGAGCTAAATTAGAAATATTGAAAGAAAAATAAGATTCCCTTCAGCGTCAATGCCCAAAAAATATGTTTGAGCTAAATTAGAAATATTGAAAGTATTTTCTTCGTCTTTTACATAAAACTTTAAGTTTGGTGGGTTTGAGCTAAATTAGAAATATTGAAAGATTGTATAACTTGTTTCGCCGTTATAGTGTATTTTTGATTGTTTGAGCTAAATTAGAAATATTGAAAGAGCCGTTAGCATTGTCTTCAGCTTCAAAAACTAATTCGCGTTTGAGCTAAATTAGAAATATTGAAAGGTTGCCTAAAGTGGTTGCTAAGTTGTTTAAAACTGTTATGTGTTTGAGCTAAATTAGAAATATTGAAAGGAGATACGCCATTTACTAGTATTCAAACTTGTTCCTTCGGTTTGAGCTAAATTAGAAATATTGAAAGGCTGTATTGGAAAAAGAATGATAATATTTGTTGATTTTCTGTTTGAGCTAAATTAGAAATATTGAAAGAAAAATTAAAAAAATAGCAAAAGCAATTGCTTTATTCATTGGTTTGAGCTAAATTAGAAATATTGAAAGTCAACAACTAATCCATCAACACCACTTTCACAACCAGGAATAACTCAAAATCCATTTAATCCAAACACTGTGTTTGAGCTAAATTAGAAATATTGAAAGTTTGTAAGAGGAGCATTTGGAGGTTAATAGCAGTAAAGCAGTTTGAGCTAAATTAGAAATATTGAAAGTTTCTGTAAAAATAAAGAAAACTATTTTGTTAGCAAAATTGTTTGAGCTAAATTAGAAATATTGAAAGTATTCAAAATGGCTAAAAGAAAAAAATAGATTAAGACATATAAGTTTGAGCTAAATTAGAAATATTGAAAGTCTTCAGTTAAAGTATAATTAAAAACTATATTGTTTTCGTGGTTTGAGCTAAATTAGAAATATTGAAAGCATATCCTACTACTTTTCCTTGTGAATCTGTTATAATTTTGGTTTGAGCTAAATTAGAAATATTGAAAGCTAAAACTATGCAAAACATTGCAGTTAAAAATAAAAATAAGTTTGAGCTAAATTAGAAATATTGAAAGATTTTTTTCAGTATATAAGAAAATATTTTGAACATTAAGCGGTTTGAGCTAAATTAGAAATATTGAAAGTTTTCCTAAAATTACAAAAAAAGCAAAAGAATATTTAAAAAGGTTTGAGCTAAATTAGAAATATTGAAAGGTAATTACTCCTGTTCCAAGTAATGTTATAACTAATGTAGTGTTTGAGCTAAATTAGAAATATTGAAAGACATTTTTTATGAACATTTTCCAACATTTTCCCAATTGTGGTTTGAGCTAAATTAGAAATATTGAAAGTATTTTTATTATAATACATTCTTATATTTAGGTATTTCTAGTTTGAGCTAAATTAGAAATATTGAAAGTTAACTCAAACAATAAAAAATGTTTTTTCGGGTGCAACTGTTAGTTTGAGCTAAATTAGAAATATTGAAAGTCTAAACTTAACATTTTCTTAACAATTTTATTATTTTCTGGGTTTGAGCTAAATTAGAAATATTGAAAGTTAACAGGAATTTTTGCTGTACTATCTGAACCTGCATATACGTTTGAGCTAAATTAGAAATATTGAAAGTCTTCATTCTTCATTAAATAGCCGTTTTCATATCTATAGCTGGTTTGAGCTAAATTAGAAATATTGAAAGTGATTGATATAATAACTTTAATAACAACAACATTAGGAAGTTTGAGCTAAATTAGAAATATTGAAAGTTATTGTTAAAATTTAATGCAGAAATTTTCAATACAGCACAAGGTTTGAGCTAAATTAGAAATATTGAAAGTAATTTTTTTTTAGTGCGTTGCTTTTTTTATTTAGTTTTTGTTTGAGCTAAATTAGAAATATTGAAAGTAGAAAATGCCAAGAAAAAAGAAGAAATAAGAGCAATATGTTTGAGCTAAATTAGAAATATTGAAAGATAGTTTTCTTCGCACAAGTTATATTCATAATTTTGGCAAGTTTGAGCTAAATTAGAAATATTGAAAGTTTTTAGTGCAAGTTTCTTAAAAAATTCATTAAAGTTATGTTTGAGCTAAATTAGAAATATTGAAAGAATTTTTTGCTGCAGTATAAATCAAAAGTTTTTAAGTAATTTTAAGCTAAATTAGAAATATTGAAAGTTATACAAAAATAGTATTTTAGAGTATTTAAAGATTACGATACTAAAATAAAACTTCCGCTTGCTTCCGCTTCCTTCCGGTCTTCCGCTTAATACTTAATAGGAAAATAGGAAGGAAGAGGAAGAATATAATAACATATAACAGCTTCTAAAGTCTTTAAAATTTAGAAATTCCTAATGAGAAAAAATAAAAGGAAGGAAGCGGAAGGAAGCTAAGGAAAAAATGCAAAGATAAAATGAATATTGAAAAAGTTATTTAGTAACATCTGCTTTAATATATAAGTTTTTAATAGTTCGAGCTAAACTAGAAATGTTAAAAAAGTTTGAATATATTTTTAACATAAGCAAATTCTGAACTAAATCATAAGATTTTAAAATAGTTTAAAAATCATCAAAACAAAGATATTTATAAGAACAGAATTTGCAATAACTTTTCTTTGGAACTTTTGGCGGTTCATTTTTAGCTATTATTTCTTTAATGTCATTTATTATTTCTTTCAGTTTTATTTCATCTTCCTCTTTTAATTCTATTTCTTCTTTAATTCCTTCTTCTGGAATTATTAATTTTCCTTTAGCATTTATATTTAAATTTTTCTTAAAATACCATAAATAATACTTTAATTGCCATTCTGTAGCTTGCTTAATTTTTGAAGATTTCTTTATTTCAAAAACTAAAACTAAATCTTTATACCTCTTTATAACATCTGGAGAAATATCCTCAATAATTACTTTTTTCTCATATTTATGTTGCTCTTTATAAAATAACTCGATATATTTACCAATTTCTACTAGTTCTGAAGTGTGCTCCATTGTAATTTTTCTTGAGAAAAACCAAAGTTTTCTTGGGCAAATAAAATAATAGTAAATATATGAACCGCCTATCTTCATGGTTAAGAGTTAAATATTTAAAATCTCTCTAATTGCATTTTTCAATAAACATATATTAATGTTCGATATATTTTCATTCTCTTTACTTCTTATTTTATTTTTAACTCCTAGAAAAATTTCACAATCTTTATCAAGAACGATTATGTACCTATTGTTATTTTCGAATATTCTGAATTTGTAGTCAGAAAAGTCTTTAATCAATTTAAAATTATATTCTTCTAATTTCTTTATCTGTAGATTGTCGTTATCTACTATACCAACTTTATTTTTCCTTTTAATTATATTTTTTATTACATCTATCCATTTTCCTAATGGTTCTCCTATACATTTTTTTCCAAAAATTATATCAGCAACATATGCACAACAATCATCTTCACAAGGTACAGAATGAATTTCTTCTAAACTCATTCTTATTTTAGTCTATTTATATGCATTTCTAGATTTCTTATTATTTCTCTTTCTTCTAATATCTTAAGGTCTATTATTTTATCTATATCTAATTTTTCTACTTTTGTATATTTGTTTTCTCTTACTACACCAAAAATGTTCAAGTTATTTTTATCTATTTTGTCAATAATGTTTAATAAGGCATTTTCATTATGAGTAGTTAATATTATAAATAAATTCTTCTCTTTACTAACATCTCTCAATAAATTACAAAATTCTTCTATCAAAATCGGAAACATATGCGCATCCGGTTCTTCTAGCAAAACTATAACATCTTCGTTTTCTGAATGTGAAAATTCCTTATTTGCTAATATTGCAGATGAAAACAAAAGTAAGTATTGAATTGACTGTGCCAAAAATTTTAAATCAAATAAAGTATATGTAATTCCAGCATCTATATCTTCTATTTCAAATCTTACTTCATTAACACTTTGAACACTTTTAAATTTTATACCCCATCTTTCTAAGAGCGGATTATATTTTTCTATTAAATATTCCTTAATCGTTGGATATCTTTCGGTAATTATATAATTTAAATTTTCAAATCCAGGTAAAAGATAGTTTGGAAATTTCCAACCTTTTTCACCCGCTAATAAAAAGTTTTCATATTTATACAATATTGTAAAAGGGAAGTTTAGGTATGAATGTAGTAATTCTTCTAATTCTTCTTTATATGAAATTTTAAGCATATCATAACCTTCTGCTTTTATTTCTATTAAATTTTCTATCTCAAAATTTCTAAATAATGAGGACAGCTCTTTCATTCTTAAAAACTTAAA
The DNA here is from genome assembly GCA_038742305.1 of Candidatus Aenigmatarchaeota archaeon. Classification (GTDB taxonomy): domain Archaea; phylum Aenigmatarchaeota; class Aenigmatarchaeia; order CG10238-14; family SpSt-28; genus JAHLMO01. Next base: position 7,618 of record JAVYKI010000011.1, on the reverse strand, counting down.
ACTATCATATCTATAACCAGGAGCTAATGTTTCAAAAAGATATTCTCTTTTTATAGTTCCATATAAATAAACCGCTTCTAAAATGTTTGATTTGCCGGAGTTTGGAGTTCCTATCAATACATTAATACTATTCAGATCTAACTCAACTTCTTTTATACTTTTAAATTTTTTATTGATAATTTCATAAAATTATTTTGCCTAATAAATATGAATTTGGTCTATCTCATTTACAAGATACAAACCTGTCTCTCGAGAATATTTAAGCTTATCTGTATAAAATACTGGAAAAGCAAATTTTCTTATATCTTTAGATTTCCTTAATATCCATAAAGGTACTGGTATGGCAAAATTTTTTAATTTTGCAAATAAATTCTTTCTCTCTTCAAAGCTTAAATCTTTTTTCCACTCTTCTAATAAATATTCTAATTCTTTTCTGTATTCTTCATCATATATCATTTTAGGTTCGGGAATAGCTAGTATATTTATATTTCCCCTAAGATTGAATAATTCATCTATTACTTCTTTATTTCTTTCACTCTCCGATATTGCTGTATAAAAATATTCGAAATCCCTTTCCCAAATCTCTATCAATTTTTTTATATTATAACCACTTATAATTTCTTCGTTTAGTTTTTCTTTGAGATTATCATAGCTATATATTTGATCGAATTTTTCTATTAGCAAATATTCATTTTTTAAATTATTTTCTAATTCCTTTATTATTTTTTCAGATATTTCAATATCTTCAAATTCATAAGGATATTTAGTTTTATTCTCTTTTATTTTTTCATATTCCTTTGGTTTAAAAATATATGTGTTTATAATATCAGTTTTTTCTGAAAATCTATTCACTCTTCCAAATCTTTGCATTAATGAAGATATCGGAGCTAATTCTGTTAGTAAGAAATCTCTTGAAATATTTAGAGATACTTCTACTACTTGAGTTGCAACTAAAATTTTATAATTGTCAATTTCTTCCTCTTTTTTAAATCTGTCTTTTGTTATGAATCTAGAATGTAGCAATAAAACGGAATTATAACCATTATCTTTTAATAAATTATACACTTTCTGTGCTTTAGTTACAGTGTTTGTAATTATCAAAAATTTCTTGTCTTGATTAAAAAAATCTATATTTTCCTTTATCCAGTCTTCTATATCTACTTCAAAATATTTGTATAAAACCCTTCTTTTATGTTTATATTCATCAGCAAAATTAAAAATCTTTATATCTGGAATAAATTCACGAATAAAATTTATATATGCTTTTGGAAAAGTTGCAGACATAAACAAAACTCTTAAATTATATATATCCTTAAATTTCTTATAAAAGTATAAAAATAAATATAACATTTGAGGTGTTAATAAGTGTATTTCGTCTATTACAAAAGAAGCTCTTTGAAAGTTGAATCTTCTTAAATAATATTTGCCTGCTTGTAAGAATGTAAGTAAAATTTGATCAATAGTAGTTATCATTACTGGATATAATAATATTCTAGAAAATTCATAAGATAGAAATCTATCAACCTCTAAATCTTTTAAATCATAAGCATCGTACAAATAAAAATACATTCCAACTTGTTTTTTTAACTCTTCTTTTAAATCCTTATAAAATTTTCTTATAGCAGTAATAGTTGGTAAAGTTATAAATAAACGATTTTTTAAAAATAAAATAGACATAGTAGTTTTTCCCCAGCCTGTAGGAGCTATTAAAATTACATCATTATGATTAGAAATTTCTATTTGTTTATTTAACTTATCATTATCAGGTTTTTTAATAATTTTATTAACAACTTCTTTAGTGTCCTTTTTTATTTTAAATTTATTTACTATTTTGTATAAATCTTTTATATTTTTTGCAGAAAAAATATCACATAATTTAAATATTCCAAATGTGTCTATTATAGAAATTTTTTCTTTAAAATCCAATTTATTAACTAATTCCCTTATTTTTTCAAAGTAATCTTTAGGTAAATGATTTTCTAAATCAAAAATCTTTATGATGTCTTTAAAATATATAAAATTACAAGAAGATTTTGTTAAAAGAGAGTGATGTCTATATATCAGATATAAAAGAATATCAAAATATTTTACTTTTTCAGCTAAATACTGATAATACTTATATGTATAAAGTAGACTATAAGCTGCATGAGAAATAGACCTTTTTTTGCTTACATCCCATTCATCATCTAATTTTCCTATATCATGAAATTCTGCTAGAAATTCAAAAACATCCCAATCTAAAGAGTATATATTTCCGAGTAATTTCCCACATTCTTTTATTTCGTTTATATGTTCTTCTAAAGTTTTTTTAGGATGAGAAAATTTATTTAGTTTATTAAATATTTCTTTATCTTCTATCAAATATTTCATAATAAATTAAAATTACTAAAAGGATAGACAGCAATATTATTTACTGTTTTTATATTTGTAATTAATTCTACCTCTTCTAAAGAAAATACAAAATTTTCTTTTTTAAAACCGCTTGCATTTTTATATTTTACAGGAAGTATCCAAAACTTTCCTTTTAAATTCTTAACAATACTTATTGGGAAATAACCATAAGCAATATTTTTTTCTTCAACCTTTTCTTCTCCTACTAATTCTATATTTTTTAAAAAATAATCGTTCTGACCACCAAAAGGTAAAAAATGAAATTTTAACTCTTTGATAACCTCTTTTATTTTCCTAATTTTATTTTCTTCTCCAAATATAGCTATTTCATATTCTGGATTATTAATTAATGAAAATTTTTCAACAACTCTTGTAGTAGCACCTCTTTCTAACTCTAGGAGAGTAGAAAATTCGAAATTAAAATCTCCTTTAATTAGTTTTGCTCCTAAATAAAAATTGCTAAAAAATTCTTTGAGACTTTCTCTTTTTAAACCTAATATACTTCCAATTATACCTGCAATAGTAGTTGGTAACGGAATAGGGTATGATAATCTATATTTTTTAGTATAATGACATTTGAAAAATGCTTCAAAAAAAGAAATCTTTATAACTAGTCCTGATGAATTAACCATTCTACAACTTCGTCTATAATTTGACTAATATTTTCAGATTTATAAATTTTTATTCCAATTTTGCTTAAATCGTCTCTTAACTTATTAGTATAGTCAATGAGATATAATTTTATATGCTTATCTTTCTGAGTATTATATTTTGTCGAAATCAATCCTGTTAATACTCTTAATTTTTCAATATCTAATTTAGGAATATCACCCTCTAGAGTAGTATAATCTAAGTATTGATATATTGGTAAAGGTGTATCCGAAAATACTATCAGAGCATAATAATACTCTGGTATATTTAAAGAATTAGTTCTTCTTGGTAGTACAAACCTTTCTACTAATAATATATCTAATAAAGCTTTTAACCTCCTTTTTCTTTCATCAACTTTTAATAATATATCCCACTTTTCGTTGTCATATTCTGAAGGTTTTCCGATATAATCATATATTAAAACATTTAATTTTCCTATTATATCTGCTACTTCAACTTCAAAAATATTAGGATTTCCTTCTTGTCTTGGAGATCTCATTGAAAAATCTGTAGTAATTGTAGTATTTTTAATAGCTTTGAAGTAAGAAATAGCTACAGGAGCAGTTCTTCTTTTTCCAGCTCTTTCTCCTCCTTCAGGCTTCATATATCCAAACAAATCGTTATCTACATATTCCCAAGGTTTTGCATTGTCTATCCATTGCTCTCCTTCTAGGTAGAAAGGGTCTATTTTAAAACCCTTTTCTTTTAATTTCATTCTTATAGCATATTTTATAGCTCTTGCCGAAACAAAAGGATATATATTACCTTCGCTATCATACATTTTCTTTATTGTTATTCTGTTTCCTATTACTTCATCTGCATTTACGTTGCCATAAACTCTCGCAAGTATTGATATTTGTACAGTCTTCATAATGATTGTAATAGACCAGAAATTATTAAAGCTTTTGCGTATAAGAAGTTATCCATGTTATTTTTTATATTTTCGTCTTCAAATATTTTTGTTATATCAATTTCGATATTGTTACTAGATACTTTTAAAGGTAAATCGTAATCTCTTATTAGTTTAATTAATTTTTCAAAAAATCTGCCAGGTAAATATTCTACTTTTAGCTCATCTATAATTCTCTTAATAATTTTTTTAGCACGGTTTTCGTCTAATTTATATTTATTTTTATATTCGCTTAATATATATTCACCAATTTTTTCTCCCCATTTCTTTATATAGTGAGGATTCATAATATTTAATTTCCAGAAACTTTTTAAAATCTTTTCTATATATTTTATTTTTACTACTTTATTTTCTTTTTTACAGTATGTAACTATATTCTCGATTAACCTATCTAATAATTGACCATTAATTTTTCCGTAATTAAAAAGATAATAAATAAGCTTATCTAAAATGATTAAAGATTTTTCTGAATAATCTTTATGTTTTATCCAAAGAGAAAGTAAGAATTTTGATAGTTTCGAACCACTAAATTCTCTAATTATTTCTCCTTTTAAACCTTTTCTTTCAAAAATTTCAAAATCTTCTTCCTTGGAATAAAATAAATTGTATATTTCAGAAATGTTAGGAAATATATAATGTCTTCTATGGACAAGTTTATTACTTACTATATAAATTTCGGCACAATCTTCGCTAGAAGGTAATTTTTTCTCTAAAAACATTTTAGTTAACAAATAGTCTATTATAATAAATAAAACAATGTTTGGATATTTTACTAAAAGATTTTCTTTCTTTTTACTACTAACTACTTCTTGATTATATATACTAAATCTTTCAAATGAAAACCCTCTACTATCTATAGGACTTTCTTCTATTTCTCTTTTTAATTCTTTTTGTAATTCACCGGTTGTTATTATCTCATATAAATATCCTTCATTTGCACTAAACCATTGAATTCTATATATACTTTCTATATGTCTTTTTGATTCTTCAATTAATTCTTCTTCGGTTGGAGTTTCGTTGTCTAGATAGTAGCCTAAACCTTTTTCTCTACTTTGAGATGTATAAATAATTGTTGTTGAATAGTTTTTTTCATAGATAGATTTAACTATTACTAAAGATAATAAAAGTTCCCAAGCATTCTTTCTTTTTAATTCTTTTAAAAAACCAGTAGTATATTGGGTAGTTACCCAATTTATTAGTGGAATCCATTTTTCAATTTTATAAGAAGTGAAAATACTTAAAAGTTTTTCAATTTTATTATAAATTTCTACTATATTTTTATTTACATTCTTTTTTATATAATTTTCTAATTGTGATTTATCTATCTTTTTTTCTTTTATATAATCTTCTAGCAATGACATAATAATAGGATTATAGGAGTTTATAAATATTTCTAGATTTCCCAACTTTTCGTTTTAGCTAAATTAGAAATTATTAAAAACTTATTTATAAATTTATAAAAGAAAAGATATATAATAAGCTGACTGTTCTAAAAATATTAATTTTCAGTAATATATACTGACCAAAAAATTTATATTTTTGGTCAGTATAATATGTTAGACAGACATAATAGAAGTTGGATATTTATTGCTAAAATACAGAAAAATTATATAAACTTTGATTAAAGAGAACTATTAAATTTAATTCAACAGATATTGAAAAAGGAATAAAAGAAATATACGGAGATACATGGAAGTTTTGGACAAATTCTTTATATAGGAGCATAACTTAATTATTACAAGGTCAATGCTAAATTATTATCTAAAGAGTTATCCGCTCATTTGACTAGTAAATATGTATTCATAGAGTTATTCCCGTTCTCTTTTAAAGAAGTTTTAAAAAAAGGAAGAATTAAATTTATACCTTTATGGAAATAGTTGTTAAATGATTAGAAAGATTTTTATTTTATGATGTATTGTAGAGTACCAAAAATTATAAAATTTGGTACTATATAATATATTATGATAAATAAAGAAATAGTAAAAAGATATATAGTAAATTTTCATCAAAGAGATTTTTCTAATATTAAGAAAAGAGAACTAAAAATTAAAAAAATAAAAAATAAAGCTATATCTATAGTTGGTCCTAGAAGAGTTGGAAAAACTTTTTATTTGTTTTCATTAATCAATAATCCAGAAAATTATTTATATGTAGATTTCGAAAATCCAATTTTTTATAACTCTACTGTAGAAGATATAATAATTATAATAGATGCATATAAAGAGCTATATCCTGATAAAAAACCTATTGTATTCTTAGATGAAATACAAAATATAAAAGATTGGGAAAGAATGGTTAGATATTTAATAGATGAAAACATAGAAACTTATGTTACTGGCTCTTCATCAAAATTACTATCAAAAGAAATTGCAACACATCTAAGAGGAAGGTCTGTTACCTATTTTTTGTTTACTTTATCTTTTAGAGAATTTTTAGAATTTAAAGACATAAAATATAAGGGGAAAAGTTTTTACGAAAACTACGAAAAGATAAAGAAATACATAAGAGAATACTTGCACTATGGAGGATATCCAGAAGTAGTATTAAATGAACAGAAAGAAAGGATACTAAACGGATATTTAGAATTAATAATAAAGAAGGATATACTGGAAAGATACAGAATTAAAAATATAAATTTAGTTAACGAGTTGATTTATTTTTCTATAAACAATTACTCAAAGTACATATCTTATGATTCTTTATATAAGTTGTTTAAACAGAGGATTAAAGTTACTAAAAAAACTATAATAAATTATTTATCTTATTTTGAGGATGCTTTATTGTTTTTCTTTTTAAAAAGATATTATCCATCAATAAAGCAAAGAATTATTTCTCCAAGAAAAATATACTTGATAGATACAGGTTACGGTATATTTGGAGAAAAAAATATTTCTAGAGATATGGAAAATATAGTTTTCTTAGAATTATTAAGAAATAAATATTATGTAAATATTTTACAAGAGATATATTACCTTCAAACAAAAGATTATGAAATCGATTTTCTAATAAGAGAAGGTAATAGGATTACAAAGCTAATTAATGTAACATATGCTAATAATTTTGACGAAATAGATAAAAGAGAAATAAGAGGATTAGTTCGTGCATATGATTTATTTAAACAACACAAACCAGAATTAATTATAATTACTTGGGACTATGAAGATGAAAAAGAAATATCATGGTTCAATAAAAAAGGAAGAATTAAATTTATACCTTTATGGAAATGGTTGCTAAAAGAATATTAATTAAAAGTTTTTAGAAAACTTTTTCTTTACAAAAATTTCTAATTCAAATATCCTAATCTTTTTGCAGTTTTTTCATCTAACCAATAAGCTTCTATCCCTTGACTTCTTAATTTTTCGGCAAAATATTTTGAAAGCATTCCAGTTTTACAAACAAGCAAATATTTTTTATCTTTTTCAAAATTAAAATTTTCAATATTTTCAGTTCTTAAAACAATTAATTTTTCTTTACTTGGCAAATTAAAATTAAACTCTTTTATTTCCAACCCTTTTAATTCATAGACGTTTTTCACTTCTTCTTCAAAATTTATGTTTAGCTTGTTTAATTCTTCAATTACAATTTCATACTTTGGCTTAGTTGTAGGATATTTTTCTATTTGACAAATTTCTGGAGCTTTTATTTCATATATTCCTATTTTTTTAG
>JAVYKI010000010.1:12965-15186 GCA_038742305.1 Candidatus Aenigmatarchaeota archaeon | reverse complement strand
GTAGCTCTTTTCTTTTAAGCAACTTGTTATCTTTTTCTTGTAATATTTTTATATCCATAATTTTAATTTTATACAACTTTTAAAGCAAATCTTCCTCTAGTATTAATATTACATTTTTTTGCAACTTCGCTTTTTTCAGCATCTATTATATATATATATCCCTTCCAATTTTTAGTTAAATCCTTATTTTTACAAATAGGGCAAAAATTTTCAAAAGTTAATGATTTACATCTTTTGCAAGCAAGCAATATTTTTGCCATGTCTTATTTCTTTTTTTGTCTTTTTTCTTTTTCAATCCAGACAAGAGACCCCAAACCTGGCTGTCTCATAGTAAGGCCTATCTTTATTCCTTGTTCTTTTGAAATAGAAATTATTTTTGCCCTTACAACATCTCCAATTTTTAAAGTTCTTTTAGTATTTTTACCAACTAATATTTTATTTTTTTCATCGAAAGTAATGAAATCGTCCATTACTTGACTTATATGTATAAAACCATCTAATGGTCCGATTCTTACAAAAGCTCCAATTTTTGTTATATCTATAACTTTTCCAACAACAACTTCTCCAATTTCTGGCACAAAAGCTAAAGCCTCAAATTCCACTATAAAGTGAATGTTTGGGTCTAAAGGTAAAAGCTTCCCTCTAGAATAATTTAAAATTTTTAAAACCTTTAATATTATTCCGTTATTAAAAATATAGCCAGTATACTTTTCTTTTAAATCCTTTTCTATAGCTTCTACTATATTAGCTCCGAAATGAACAGGCTTTACTTTTATCGAATCTCTAATTTTTAGAATCTTATACATTATTTTATATTTTGTTTTAATAGATTTATAAATTCTTCTGCTTCAAGTATTTTCAAAACTAGATCATTTATTTTTATTACTTTTTCAATATTATCTTTGCTTATTACTAAATTTTCACTATTTTTTTCTACATAGTTTTTTTCCTCACTTTTTATTATAAACTTCGGTTTTTGCCTAAAAAAACTAAAGCAAAGGAAATATATTTGATTATTTTTTAATTGTTCAAGCTCTTTTTTTGTAAAAATAACATATTTTTTTCTGCTATATTTTAATTGGCCAAGAATTTTTTTATCATTAATTTCTATTAAAATATCTGCATTTGGATAAAATTCACTTCTTTTACCGCTTAAAGGTATTCTCTTAGCTTTTATACCATTTTTTTTTAAATAATATATAACTCTATATTCAAACCTTCTCCCGACTCTATACATAATTTAAAATTAAGAAAAATATAATGAGGCTCAAGAAAACTTTTAAAAACTCTTTTTATTTGTATTTAAATAGCATTTTTAATTCAATTCTAGGTTTTTTATTTTTTCTTGTAATAGCTAAAGCTTTTTCTTTAGAAGAAATGAATTCTTATTCAGCTTTTATAAATACTTTGCTATTTCTCTTAGTTTTTTTGGATTTTGGAATTTACAATTATACTTGGAACTACATTTCTAAAGGCAAAAACAATGTTTTTACTCCCCTTTTTTTATATCTAATAATATTAGCTTTGTTTTCTCTAGTTTCTATAATTTTTAAAATTTTTGATTATTTTTTCTTAGCAATTTTTTCTTTTGCTTTTTTTGCTCAGCTTTTAAGAAGTATAATTTACGGCAAACAAAGAATGGATTTATTTTTTATTACAGAATTTTTACCAACTCTATTAAAACTTATTCTAGCAATACTCTTTTATAATTCTTTATCCTTAGAAACTATAAAGTTAATTTTTCTGATAACTTTCTCTTTTTCGTTTTTATTAAAAGCAATAGGCCTTTTATCTTTAAAAATTCCTATTAAAAAAGAATTTTATTTGCCAAATATTTTTGCTCTATTTTCTGCATACTTGCTTATATTAGCTCCAGCAATTTATAATAATTTATCTTTATCTTTAATATCTTCTTTATTCGAAATAGGTTCTATAATATATTTTGGATTTTCGATTTCATTGCCGTTATATCTTTCAATTTCTCCGTTAATTTCTGGAGTAGCCCCTATACTAACATCTTATAGAAAAAATAGTATTTTCTCCTTTTTCTTTAATTTATCGAACTTTTTAATTTTAATAGTTTCAATTTTTCTTATTCTTTTTTTAGATGATCTAATAAATGCTGTAAATAAATCTTATTTACCTTATAAGGATCAAATAATTTTAATTATTTTTTCAAGTATTTTTTTGGCTATCTCAAATGTTTTAGAAACTTTCCTTT
>JAVYKI010000010.1:0-12955 GCA_038742305.1 Candidatus Aenigmatarchaeota archaeon | reverse complement strand
TGATAAAAACAGACAAATTATAGTAATAGAATTTATAACCATTGCGCTATTATACTCTCTATTATTTTCAAATCCTATATTTGCATTTTTAATTTCTTCAATTTTTAAACTATTTTCAACTATTTATTTTTCAAGATTTTTACTATCTAAAAAAGCTTTTATTTCATTATCGATATTTAGTCTTTCTTTTTTAGTTTTATTTTTTTCTCAAATTAACTTAATTTTTAAATCTGTTCTATTTTTATCTTTGTTTTTGCTAATTCGCTTTATATTTAAAAAATTTAATCTTATAGATAAAGAGATTTTAAAGAAGTTAGGAATTCCTAAGTTTCTTTTGAAAATAATTTTGAAAATTTTTTAAATTTATTATGCTTTATATTGAAATTTGTAATGTTTATGAAAAATTAGAAAAAATTTCGTCTAAAATAGCAAAAACTGAAATTCTTTCTAATCTTTTTAAAAAAGCTGATTTAGAAGATGTTAGATATGTTGTTCTTCTTTCTACAGGAACTATATATTTGCCATTTGAAAATAGAGAATTAGGAATTGCTCATAAATTAGCAATGAGAGCAATTTCTAAATCTACCGGCTTTGATATGAAAGAAATAGAAGAGCTTTATGTAAAATTTGGAGATTTAGGGAAAGTTGCCGAATTTTGTGTAAAGAATAGAAAGCAAAAAATTTTTTTCAAAAAACAATTAACAGTAAAAGAAGTTTACGAAAAGTTAAGAGAGCTTGGATTTTATGAAGGCGAAGGTTCTCAAGAAAGGAAAATAATGAGTTTAGCAAGTTTGCTTAATTTTAGTGAGCCAATTGAAGCTAGATATTTAATAAGAACAGTTTTAGAAGAATTAAGGATTGGAGTTGCTGAAGGAATAATAAGAGATGCTATTGCTAAAGCTTTTGCTAAAAATAATGTTGAAGCAGTAGAATATGCTTGGAATATACTTTCAGATTTCGGAGAAGTTGCAAGAATTGCAAAAGAAAAAGGTATTGAAGGTTTATATGAAGTAAAACCAGTTTTAGGAAGACCTATTCAAGTAATGCTTGGGGTAAAAGCTGAAAGTATAGAAGAAGTAGTAAGCAGACATGGAAAAGTTATAGTAGAAATAAAATACGATGGCTTAAGATTACAAATTCATAAAAGCAAAAATAATGTTTGGCTCTTTACTAGAAGGCTTGAGGAAGTTACTAAACAGTTTCCAGATATAGTTCAAGCTGTAATAGAAAGCATAAATGCTGAAGAATGTATAGTTGAAGGCGAAGCATGGCCAATTGATCCAAATACAAAGTTGCCAATGCCTTTTCAAAAATTAAGTCAAAGAATACATAGAAAATATGATATAGATAAAATGGTTAAAGAAATTCCAGTTCAATTAAATTTGTTCGATATAGTTTATTTAAATGGCCAAACACTTTTCAGAAAACCTTTAATAGAAAGAAGAGAAATATTAAAAAATATTGTTAAAGAATCTGAAAAAATAAGATTAGCTGAAAGCATTTTTACTAACAATATTGAAGAAATTAAAAAGTTTTACGAATATGCACTTTCTATAAAGCAAGAAGGAATATTTTTGAAAAATCCAGAAAGCTTTTACATGTTTGGAAGACATGTTGGGGGTTGGTATAAGATTAAGCCAACTATGGAAACTTTAGATTTAGTTATAATTGGAGCAGAATACGGAGAAGGTGCAAGAAGCAAATGGTTATCTAGTTATTTATTTGCTGTAAGAGACGAAGAAACTGGAGAATTTTTATCCTGCGGAATGGGAGGTACAGGATTAACTGAAGAACAGTTTGAGCATATGACAGAACTTTTAGAACCATTAATAATAAAAAGAGAAGGAAAATTTGTTTGGGTAAAGCCTAAAATAGTTGTTGAAGTTAGTTATCAAGAAATTCAAAAAAGCCCAACTTATACTTCTGGATATGCTTTAAGATTTCCAAGAGTTGAAAGAATAAGGTTTGATAAAGGTCCCGAAGAAGCAGATACTTTAAAAAGGTTAGAAGAGCTTTATAAATCTCAAGGGAAATCAGGATAATATACTAATTAATTTTTGCTTTATCTCTTCTACAACTTTTTTAACAATTTTTTTATTTTCTTCAAACTGTTTTTTGATAAAAAAGTTGTAATAAAATAGCAAAAGAAGTTCTTTTAAAACTCCTTTTTCTTCTATTTCACAAGCTAATCTTGCTCTGTATTTAATTGTAACTTTTGTTTTCCCTTCTTTTGGAATACTGCCATTAATTATGAATTCTAGAAAGATATTGAAAATTCCGAACCATTTGTTTGCTTCGCATCTTATAAAAAATGAATTATCTGTAGCATCAAACCTTATATCTCTATCAAAAAACATACTTCTTTTTATTTCTAAAACATCTCTTAAAACATTGTAAAGCTTTGTATAAGCATTTAATGGTTTAGAAGTTTCTACTGTTAAAGTTTCATATTCATTAGGAGGATGAAAATAAACTAACGAAATTTTCATACTTTTACTTCGTTGTTTAAAGCATCTATTATATTTTTTATTATTCTTAAACCTTCTTCTTTATATTTTCTCAAAACACTTTCATAATGAAACTTTAGAAATAAAGTTCTCCAAATATCATAAAAAATGCTTCTTTGAAAAAATGTTACTTTTGGAAATTCAGTAAATATTGTTACTTTAAAACTAGAATTAAAAGAACCATTACCTTCTAAATCCATTTCTGCTGAAAATGAAGTTTCAAATAAATAATAACTGTAACTATCTATTATTTTAGTAATTTTGTATTCTGCGCTTATTTGTTCTTTTTCTTTTCTAGAGATAGAATAATTATATTCTCTTATTTCTTCTTCTGGTAAAGCTAATGAAAGTGCTAAATGTTTTTTAAAGTTTTTAACTAATGCAGAAACTTTTGGACCACTATAAGAAAAAGTCATTGGAGCAACCATTACATCTGTTTTTAATATTATTGCTTGTGAATATAATACTGGAGCTGGAATAGTTACCATAATTATTATTATTATGGTCAAATATCCAGAACCTTTAGGTCCATTTGATTTATTAAAGAAAATTAATAATAAAGCAAAAGAATTAGGTTTAATTCCTATAATTGAAAGTAAAAAAGATAAAGAGGGGGAAGTTGTAATAATTCAAAATATAAAGCCTTACATTTTAGATTTTACAACATTTTTAGGAAAAGGGAGCGGAGCTTTATATTCACTTGTTTTTACTTATTCGAAAACGTTTAAAGTTTTTAAAGTTTCAGAAAGTTTGTATGTTAGCCCAACTTATCAGCCTTATTATCAATTAACTATTAAGCAAAAAGAGGAATTAGAAAATATTATAAAAACGCAACTAGCGCAAATAGCGAGCGCAATAAGTGATACAGAGCTAATTTATCACGATTATAGAAAATATAATCAATTTTACGAAATAATTCAAAAAATTAGGGAAAAAAGAAAAGAATTAGAAAAGGCAAAAAAAGAGGAAAAAGAAAAAATAATGAAAGAACTTAAAAGTTTAGATAATATGCTAAGGAATGTTTTTATTGATCAAGTAGATGTTCATACAGGAGATTTTTCTTTAATTAACTTAGCAAGAACTAGATGGACAACAATTATTGCAGATTTTTTAGAATTAGATGAAGAAGTAGATGCAAAAGATGTAATGAAGAAAATTCCAAATATAACTACTGCTGAAGCAATTGTTTTGGCAAAAAAGAATGCACTATATCTTGAATGGAGAAAAACTTTTGAAACAGCTATTGAAGAAAGAATGAGAAATGTAAAAACTTTATTAGAAATGAGAAAATTTTCTATAGAAAGTTATAAAGAAATGGCAAGACCAAATATTAAGAAATGGTTAATGTATAGAGAAAGTCCTTTATCTTCTACTCTTCATTTTTACAAGCCAGAAAGCATGATGCAAGCAGTAGAATCTACAAGAATTTGGATGATTAAACCAATTCCGTTTTATCAGTATGAAGCTGAAGAAATAAAACAACCCTTTTTAAATAATGAAAAAGAGCTAGGATTAAAAAATTTAGAAACAGCGAAGAAGTTAGGAATAGAACCTAAGAATATTGGAGAACATTTAAAAAGTAGGTTAGCAGTAGAGCCAAGTGTAGATAGAATAGTTCTTTTAGGATTAATAGCTTTGAAAGAAAACTATAATGTTCCAATTTCTTTAAATGACTTTCTAGAAGTTAGAAATAGCGTTATAAAACTATCTACAGCCGAATTCGGAAAAGCAGAAGCTGGAAAAGAAATTTGGAGATTAAGTCCTTATTACGCATTTTTTGATATTTCTCTAGATAGAACTATTCTAAAAATGCCAGATGGAACAGAATTAGAAGATGTTTGGTTAACTATTTCTCCTTATTTAGTTTCTCAAAACATAGCTTTATTGTTAATGTTACAAGAAAAATTAATAGATAAAGCTATTGACAATCTAGTTTCTAGTTTTTTGGGAGAAGTAACCGTAAAAAGCGTTGAAATAGAAGTTTCTGAAGGGAAAGAGAAAACAAAAGAGAAAAAAGTTTCTTTTTCGTTTATAGAAGAAATATTTAAAAGTGTTGAAGAAATAGAAAAAAGAGAAAAAGAATTTTTAGAGGGAGTAATTGAAAACTGTAAATTTTTTTATGAAAATTATTTGAAGCCAGGAATTTTTTCTAAACCAAAAATTTTATATCAAGAAAAGTATGCTGATGAATATTTTTACGATTATGTTGTTGATGTAAATAACAGCATAAAAAAGTTGTTTTTCTCTATGTTCGGCTTTCCAGCTTAATATTCTAAGAACTTCTTTTCTAATTCTTTAACAAATTCTACACTTCTTTTAGTATCGCTAAACAATTTTTCAACTCTTTTAACATGTTCTATTTTAATTGTTTTACTTTTTTCTTCTTTAGCAACTATACTTGCTGGTATTAATAATTGTAGGGCATATCTCAAAGAATTCTTTACTCCTAGTTGAGTTAAATATTCTAATGCATCATTCTCCAATTCTATTTTTTCATGCTTTGCTTTTATTTTTATAATTTCTTTAATTTCAGTTTCATTATAAGGTCTAGTATTTATTATAAGCAGTCTATCCAATAAATCTATTGGCATCGCATGAGGAGCTTTATAATCAGTACCTCTAATTTGTGCAATTCCTCTATTAGTTGCAAAAATTATTATTGGAGCAAATTCTTGTTCCATAGCTCTATTTAAGAAAGCAAAAGTTTCTATATCTAATAAGCTACATTCATCAATAAATATTACTCCAGGTACTAATTCTGCTTTTCCTTGATTAATAAGCTCTTTTACAAATTCGTCAACTTCTTTTCTTATTTCATTATCTATTTCTTTTCTAGCTCCAAAAAACAAAGAAGCAAAATCAATTTCGCTTCTAGCTCTTGCTAAATCTAATTGATGAAGAGTAACTAAATAAACAAATTCTTTTTCTTTGAAAACTTTTCCAGTTGGCAAAGGAACGGGTTTTTCTGCATATAGTTCTTCTTCGCTTTTCTTTATTGCTCTTTCGCTTTTTCCATATTTGACTATTCTACCTCCATCAACATCTATTGCTATTACATCTCCAATTTCTACTCCTTGCTGAACTAATTGAATTGCATATGTTTGGTCTACATTTAATTTTTTAGAATCATCTTTTGTTTCTAATTTTATTGTTGCACTTATAGGAATTTGATAATAAGGATTATATGGATGTGGCTTGTGCTTTATATCTAGCTCTGTTACTTCTCCTTCATAAATTTTTCTAATTTCTTTTATTCTAACTCCAATAGCTTTTCTTAATGCTTGCATTAAAAATTCACTCTTTTTTATTTCTGTACTATAAATTTCGCTTGCAGCTATTTGAACAAAAGGAACATCTTTTCCAAGTTCTCTAGCAATACCCAATGCTAAAGCAGTTTTTCCACTTCCCGGAGGCCCAGCAATTAAAATTCCTCTTCCAGCAAATTTACCTTCTTTAATCATTCTTACTACAATTCCTGCAGCCTCTCTCGCTTCTGTTTGTCCAACAAAACCATCTGCTATAAATTCTGCTTTCAAACCTTTTAATCCCAAGCCTTTTATATGACTATGTGCCGCTAATCTTTCAAAATCTCTTAATTCAGTTATTTCTGGAATTTCTTTAATCTCCATTTCTAATTTAATTAATATATTTTAATTTAAATTTTTTGCGCCGGCCGGGATTCGAACCCGGGCCATCGGCTTGGAAGGCCGATGTCCTGCCTCTAGACTACCGGCGCATAATTTATTCAAAAATAAATTTTTTTAAAACATTAATTTGTAAATGGAAGAAATAACTGTAGAAAATGTTGTAGTTTCAATAACATTTAAAGAAAGAATTCCGATAGAGAAACTTTTAAAGAAGTATGTAGAAATGGAATACGAGCCAGAACAATTTCCTGGAGTAATTTTCAAGCTTAATAATCCAAAATGCTCTTTCTTAATATTTCAATCAGGAAAAATAATTTGTACAGGAGCTAGAAATGTTGAAGAAGCAAATAAAGCAGTTCAAATTATTTTAGAAAAACTTAAGGGAATTGGTATGGATACAAAAAACGCAGAAGTTCAAATAGAAAATGTTGTAATTTCTGCTCAATTAAATGGAGAAATAGATTTAAATAAACTGGCTTTCGAATTAGAAAATTGTGAATACGAGCCAGAACAATTTCCAGGATTAATTTATAGAAAAGAAAAACCAAAGTTTGCATTCCTTGTTTTTAGAAGTGGCAAAATTGTTTGTACTGGAAGCAAAAATGTTGAAGAAGCAAAAAAAGAATTAAAAAACTTTGTAGAATATATAAAGAATTCTCCACATTTTAAGCCATATTTAAAAAAGTAAAGAAATCTTTATAATTTTCTTTTTTCTTTTATTTTAATGATAGTAGAAAGTAGAAATGTTTCTAAAACAATTGAAGAGAGCGAAAAGTTAGAATTAAAAAATAGGTTTTTGGATTTTATAGAGGAGTTTTATTTGAATGAACTTGGAAAAATAAAATTACAAAATTTAAAAAAACTTGAAATAGATTTTTCTAAATTGCAATTGTTTGATGTAGAGCTAGCTGAAATTTTTATTAATTATCCAGAAGAAGTTTTAAGCATATTTGAAGAAGCTTTGTATGAATATGAACCAGAGCTAAAAGATAAAGTTAGAATCAGATTCTTTAATTTTCCAAAAGTTTTAGAAACAAAAATTGGAAATTTGAGAAGTGAGCATTTAGGTAAATTAGTAATTGTTGATGGAATAGTAAAAAGAGCTAGCGAAGTTAGGCCAGAAATTTATGAAGCAATTTTTCAGTGTATAGAATGTAAAAATTTAATTTCTGTTATTCAAACAGAAAGGGCAATTAAAAAGCCTATAAAATGTCCTAGATGCGATGGAAGAACTTTTGAAATGGTTGGGGAAAAGCTTTATGATGCTAGATGGATTGTTATAGAAGAGCCATATGAAATTATTGCTGGAGAAAGACCAACTAGCATAATGGTTTATTTAAAAGAAGATTTAGTTGACCCAAAAAATAGAGTTAAATCAGATCCTGGTAATAGAATAAAAGTTATTGGAATACTAAAAAGAATTCCAAGAAAGTCAAAGAAAAATTTGAGAACTTTGGAAATTTTTATAGATGCAATAAATTTTGAAAGTTTAGAAACCGAATGGCATGATATTGAAATAACAAAAGAAGAAGAAGAAAAAATATTGGAGCTTTCAAAAGATCCAAATATTTATCAAAAGTTTATTAATTCTATTGCTCCAACTATTTTTGGCTTAGAAGAAGTTAAAGAGGCAATTTTATTGCAAATGTTTGGAGGAAATGAAAGATATATGCCAGACGGTACAAGAATAAGAGGGGAAATTCATATTTTGCTAGTTGGAGACCCCAGCACTGGAAAAAGCCAGCTTCTAAAAGTTATTTCTCAATTAATGCCTAGAGGAAAATATGTTAGCGGAACAGCATCAACTGCAGCAGGATTAATAGCTACTGTAACTAGAGATGAAGAATTTCTTGGTGGTTGGGTATTAGAAGCTGGAGCTGTAATAATGGCTAATCAATCTGTTTGTGCAATTGACGAATTTGAAAAAGTTGAGAAAAAAGATTTAATTGCTTTGCATGAAGCAATGGAGCAAGGAACAGTTTCTATTGCAAAAGCAAGTATTATAGCAACTCTGCCAGCCAAAACTGCAATATTGGCTGGAGCAAATCCAAAATTTGGAAGGTTTGATCCATACATTCCAATAAGAGAACAAATAGAAATTCCTGAAACTTTATTAACAAGGTTTGATTTAAAGTTTGTACTGAGAGATATTCCAAATCCAGAAGTTGATAAAAAAATTATTGAGCATATTGCTAAATCGAGATTTTTTAAGAAAGAAGAACTGGAAAAAGAAATTTTAGAACCAATTTTTATTAGAAAATACATCGCTTATGCAAGAAAAAATTGCAAACCAAAAATGACTCAAGAAGCTTTTGAAAAAATTGCAAAGTTTTATGAAGAAATGAGGCAAAAAAGTACTGGGCAAGTAATTACTATTACTTTAAGACAACTGGAAGCTTTAATTAGATTAGCTGAAGCAAGTGCAAAAGTAAGGTTAAGCAATGAAGTAACAATAGAAGATGCAGAAAGAGCAATTAAGCTTATGAAAGTTTCTTTAATGCAATTAGGATTTGAACCAGAATTAGGAGTAATTGATATTGATAAAGTAGAAGGTAGCTTAAGTGCAACACAAAGAGGAAAAATAAGAATTGTTAGAAGCATAATTGAAGAACTGCAAAAAATATTTGGAAATATGATACCTGAAGAAGAAGTTATAAAAAGAGCTAAAGAGCAAGGAGTAGATAATGTTGAAGAAATTTTAAATAAAATGAAATTAGAAGGAGAAATTTATTCTCACAAGCCAGGCTATATAGGAAAAATTTAATTATGGTATATGGAGTAAAGCCTTTGCTAATTTCTGAAATAAAGAAATCTACTTTTAAAAAAGGAGTTGCTGAAGAGAAAAAACCAAGCTATATAATAACAAAATATGGAGAAAAAGTTGTTAAGCCATTAATTGTTGGAACTGTTGTTGATAAATATTCTAGCGAAAATTATATGAGATTAACAGTTAATGATGAGAGTGATAGCATTAACTTAAGAATTTTTAATGTTTCTGAAAATGTTTTGAACATAGAAATAGGAGATACTGTAATGGCTTGGGGCAAAGTAAGAGAAACTTCTGAAAGATTTATAAGAGTTGATTTTATTAAAAAAATTGATGAAAACATGGAAAAATATTTGAAGAGTAAGTTGTTAAAAAGATTAAAAGAAAAAGAAAGTTTTTTGAGACAATTGCTCGAATATTCTGAAATAATGAGTTATGAAGAATTTAAAGATTTTTGTAAAGAAAACTTTGATTTTGATGAAGAGCAAGTAAAAGAAGTATTGAAAAATAAAGTTAGTGAAGAAAAAATTTTAGAAATATTTAAAAAGCTTGGAAAATTTACTTTAATAGAAATAAGCAATATTTTGAACCTTAGTGAAGAAGTAATTCTAGAAATTTTGGAAAAATACAAAAAAGAAGGAATAATAAAAGAAGAAAATGGTTATTATGAAGTCTTATGAAGAGTTGCTTGAAGAAGCTTTAAAAAAGTTGCCTGAAAAAGTAGAAATAAAAGATAGATACGCTTTACCAGAAATAAATGTAATTTATGTAAAGAATAAAACTATTGTAAAAAATATTTACGAAATACTTGAAAAAATAAAGAGAAGTGAAAAAGATTTTAAAAAAATATTTTTTAGAATAATTGGTATTCCTGGAAGGTTTGAAAAAGAAGGATTAGTTTTAAATGCAGTTATTTCTAAAGATGTTATAAAAAGAAAACTAGAAGAATATGTTCAAAATTTTGTTGTTTGCGAAGTTTGCGGAAAGCCAGAAACAATTATAATAGAAGAGGAAGGAATTAAATATTTAAAATGTGAAGCATGCGGAGCTAAAAAGATTATTAGATTATGAAATTTTGTGCAAAAATGCATAAATATGGAGAACATAAAATTCTTGCTATTTGTGATGAAGAAGTTCTTAATAAAGAATTTGAATTTAAAGATGTTAAAATAAAAGTTTCTTCTAGCTTTTATTTTGAAAAGATTATAGAAGAAAAGGATATAGAAAATCTTTTAAGAGAAGCCAATATTATTAACATTTTTGGAAATAGAATTGTAGAATACTTTATAAAAAAAGGTTTATTGAAAGAAAAAAATATATTAGTTATAGGAAATCAAAGGCATGCAATCATACAAATATTATAAGCTTCAATTTGTTGTATTAACAGTATCAATAATTGCAATTTTCTTTTTTTCTTACTTTTTGTTTCTGCAGCAAACATATTTTATAGATTTATCTAGCATGCTAGTTCCTGAAGTTATGATAGTGAAAAATATTAAAGAAAAAGCAGTTGAAATAAGTAAAATTGCAAAAAATTGTGAAGAATTGAAATATTATGCAGAAGAATTTGCAAATGATATAAAAATTTATCTTAAAAATAAAGGAATTTATGCAAATTTAAGAGTATTAGCAACTCCTTGCGAATTACCAAATTATCCAAATGTTCCTGGCTCTGTTGAAATGCTATTAGAAGTTGGCTCAGAAAACTTTTATTATAAAGAAATTATAACTTTTGGCTGGCCTTAGCTACATTCAATTATATAACCTCTCCATGGAACAATAGTATTTGTATTTACAAATTTTTTATTTTGCGTATCATAATATCTTGCAACTGGATTTTTACAATTAATAACGCTTGCTATAGAATTAAGATTATGTGGCTGAGTAGTTGAGCCAATATAATTTATTCCGCTTTTTGCTTTTGGTAAATCTGAAGGCGCTACATTTCCGCTTGCTGCAAAATAAGATTTGCAATCTTTTTCAGCATAAACCCAATAAGATTTTCCATAAGTTATTGTTTTATAACTATAATATTCCCATTTCTTAGTTTCAGAATTGAAGTAGTGAAATACTTTTTCTTTTAAGTTGCATTCATCTTTACTTAAATCTAAAATAAAGTTTTTGTAAGGTATTGAAATTAAATTCCAACCAGCTTTTAATTCTAATTCTTTATTCGCTATTAGAGAAACATTAACAAAAAAATCTTTTGTATCGTTCTTTATATTCATAGATTCAAAAATTACATCTAAAATTTTGAATGTTGGCTTATTTGCAAAAACAACAAAATCTACAATTTTATTATCATTAGTGCAAATTTCGAAATTTTGAGGATTATTAGTAGAAATTATAGAATTAATGCTTGGAACTTCTGAATCTGGAATATTTGAAGTTAAATTATATCTTAAACTAGCTTCTAAATTTATGCAGAAATTGTATTTTGAATTCATTTTAACTTGAGCTTTTACGTTTAAATAATCTCCAACAGCTAAATTCTGAATAGAATTTTCTTTTGGATTTAATAACTTTACTTCTAAAGAAAATTCTGGAGAAATTATGTTAATACAAGAAATTGGAGTAGAATTCCATAAGTTTAAAGTATTATTAGCATAAAATCTCCAGCATAAGGTTCCAACTTGATTAAAGCTTTTTGTAACATTAGCCCAAGCTGTAAAAGGCTTATTCGTTTCTTCATTATTTAAAATAACTGAAGGTTCTTGACTAGCATATTTTCTAATAAAAACGTATTCAATTCCATGAGCACTATCTGGTTGATTGCAATAATAACTTCCACAACGTGAACAACCAGCTCCAGCACCAATCATAAAATAGCCATTTCCATTTGGATTCCAAACATTAGTTGAAATGCTAGCATATTTAATTCCATTTGCAGAATTGTAATCTTGATAATTTACTATTATTTGGCTTCCTGTTAATTTTATTTCAAACATTCCATCATTTAAATCATATCTTTTATCCCAATTATTACTCCAATAACTTACTATACCTTCTCTTGCACAATTTGTTGTTTCATCATCTATTCCAAATCCATTACTACTAGAAGTTGAACTTGCATCATTAAATATTTCCGTTACAATTCCTTGATAAGTAGTATAAAAGCCTTTATTGCAAGCATTGTTTGCTGAAGTATCTTTTCCATCAATAATTATTGCTATTCCATCTCCATCATTAGAAGTTCCGCAAACATAATCAACTTTCCATTTAACATGAATTACATGTTGTGAATTAAATTTAATGTTAAAATTTTTAGCTCTAATATTACAACCTTTCCAAAAAGATTTTGTTGTTAGCCATAAAACTCCATTAGATAATTTACATTCATTATTTAAATCATTAGAATATCTTGTTACTTGCCATTTATTAGTATTTATAGAATTAGCATTTCTAAAATCATCAAAAAATTCAAAAACTAAATCTCCATTGCTCAATGAAGTTGCACTAAGGTTTCCATAATACAAATAAATAGTTTTTGTTCCAGAAGCAGGAATATTAGGAACTTTTATCCAAATTCTTGTATTATTTGTATTGCATCCACTTTCAATCCAATAATTTAATAAAGTTGTTCCATCTGAATCAGTAAATCTAATATCTCCACAATCGCTTTTCATTTTATTAGCACTAATTAAGCTTGCAGTATCTAAAGTAATTAATACTTGGTAATCTGTTAAATTTTTCCCACTATTTTCTTTAATTGTTATTGGAATTCTATATTGCCAACCAGAAAGCCAATTTTGTTGGAAATTAAAACTATAAGTTTCATTAATCCAAGCTAGATTGTTCAGACTGTAAGAAAAGATAAAATGTGATAAGTATACATTTTTATTAAACGAGAAGCTCGCATTCCATAAACTTGAAAATAAAATAGGAGAATTAATAAATGCTTGAGAAACATTAGAAAAATAAGTTATCCAAACAGGTTCTAAACCTCTAACATTACTTTCTTCGCTTCCTAATATATAAGTTGGCTCTGGAAAAGTGTATTTTCTAACTAAAACCCAATCTATATATCTACTACT
>JAVYKI010000009.1:0-15430 GCA_038742305.1 Candidatus Aenigmatarchaeota archaeon | reverse complement strand
TTTCCAGATGGAAATTTTCCTGCCCATGAGCCAGAACCAAATGAAAAAAATTTACAAGAATTAATTAGAATTGTAAAAGAAAAAAATTTAGAGTTTGGTGTTGGATTTGATGGAGATGCTGATAGAATTGTTTTTGTAAAAGATAGAATAATTAGAGGCGATGAATTAGCATTTTTCTTAACAAAAGTTTACAAGTATAAAAAAATAGTTATAGATTTCTCTTTTCCAGAAATTTTTAAAGATTACTTTAAAAATGTTTTAGTTTCTAAAGTTGGTCGAACCAATATTATAAAAACTATGAAAGAAAACAATGCTACTGCAGGATTTGAAATGAGTGGACACGTATATTTTAAGGAAACTAATTATCTCGAAGATACTTTTTTAACTTTTATTAAGTTTGCGAAAAAGTATGAAAAATTTGATAAAGTTTTGAAAAAGTATGAAAAATTGGAATTTAAGCAATTTAAAATACCAAAAGTAGATATTAGTAATTTAGAAGAAAAAGCAAAAAATTATGGAGAAGTTATTATTTTTGACGGATTTAAATTAATAATTGATAAACATAATGAAATATTAATAAGGCCTAGCAATACAGAGCCCATAATAAGAATTTTTATTTATTTCAAAGATAAATATGAAGAGTTAGTAAAATTATTAAAAGATTTAGGAATAAATATTTTATGACAGCAGGAAGTATAATAGCTATAATAATTTTCCTGTTCATTATTGTATTTCTTATATATTATTTTTTTCCTCAAGGCGTACCAACAGGACCAACTTATTATTCAACAAAAGCATTAAGAATAGAAGTATTAAATTTCAACAGTACTTTTAATAAGCAAGAAGAAAAAACCTTTAAAGTAAATTTAACTAACATCTGGAAATATAATGTAGATAATTTGGATATATATGTAAAATTGTCTCCAGATTGGAAAGTTAATAATCAAAATGCTGAAAAAGTAAAAGTAGCTTCAATTAATTCATTGACTCCCAACAGCTACTATCAGCTTGAAATAAGCTTAAAAGCTCCAAACGTTAACTTGAATTATCCTTTTAATATTATTGCAAATTATACCACTAACACTAAATTATATGCTTTGTTAAGTTTTTCAAAAGAAAAAGGAGGAGTTTTAGAGAAAAAATCTGATGGAATTGTAGAAATTTCTGATATTAAAACAAACTTTAGCGATTATGGAAAAGTTCTACCTATAAACATAAGTTTGAAGTATGATGATTCTAAATATTCAATAGTAAATATAAGAGAAGAAACTGCTAAATTAAATGATTGTAAATTTTTAGAAAAAGAAAAAATATTTTCTTGTAATATAAATGTTGCAACCGAATCTACAATAGCAATAGGATTAGATATAAGGTTTATGGTTGTTCAGGAAGTTTTGTTTTCATCCAACTTAAAAATAGTTTAAAATGGTAACAATAGATGAAGTTAAACCGAAATTTTTAAGCGAAGAAAGAATATTTTAATATGCCAGAAGGTGCAGAAATTATATTTTTTGCATTAAAAGATTTAGAAAAGGTTCAAGAGGTGATAATAGAAAATTTAAAGAAAAGTTATTCATAGTTCGTTTAAATGCGCCGGCCGGGATTCGAACCCGGGTCTTCGGCTTGGCAAGCCGATGTCCTGCCTCTAGACTACCGGCGCTAAATATCATAATTTGTTTTTGTTAATAGATAAAAAGAATAAAAAGAGGAATTATTCAGTTTCTGCTTTTATTTTTATATATTTATTTAGAAAGACATTATAAACAAAAGCAGTTATTAAACCATTAATAAAACCTCCTACAAATCCAATTACTGGAGATATTACTAAAGTTACTAAAAAAGACGGTATTACCATTTTAGCAAAAGGTCCTAAGATTGCCGAAAACGTTGCTGAGATTAGAAAGCTCCAAAGAAAAGCAAGTATAGCAGTTATTACTCCTGTCATTAGCGCAAAAGATATATAGTCTATCTTTCTTACTTCTTTCATAAAAATAATATTAAAAAGCTAAATTAATGTTTCTATTGTATTCAAGAAAGAGTTTAAATAATCTATTGACATAACAAATATTTCATCAATTATTTTTGGCTCAAATTTTGTATCTAGAAAAATTATTAAAGAAACTACTTTTTTAAAAGTATACTTTTTAAATTTTTCAATCTTTTCTTTAAATTTTTTCAAAACTTTATTCAAATTCTTTTCGTTTGAATAAATCTTTTTCCACTTTTTACATTCAACCAAAACTATCAAATTTCTTTTTTCAGCAATTATATCAAACTCTATATTTTTCAAATATTTAATCCTTACATTTCTAGAAACTTTAAAATTATAAATTTCAAAAACTTCAGCAATAAAACTTTCAAAATCTTTCCAACTTTTATTTTCTAAATACTTTTTAAGAGCTTCCATAATTATGAAAATAGCAGGAATAGATGAAAATGGTAGAGGGTCTATAATTGGCCCATTAGTTATTACTTGCTTTATTATAACTGAAAAAGAATTAGAAAAGTTAAAAGAGCTTGGAGTAAAAGATTCAAAAAAATTAGATAAAGAAAAAAGAGAAAAATTGTTCGAAATTTTGAAAAAATTTGAATTTTATTATGAATTTATTTTGCCAAATGAAATAGATTACAATTTGCTTAGCAAGAAAAATAGTTTAAACGAATTAGAAGCTATTTATATGGCAAAATTAATTAATAGTACAGATGCCCAAAAATATTTCATAGATTCTCCTTCTAATCCAAAAAATTTTTATAAAAAGCTTAATAAATACTTAAAAAGAGAAGTTGAAATAGTTCTTGAAAATAAACTGGATGAGAAAAATTTGGTAGTTGCTGCAGCAAGCATAATAGGAAAAGTTATAAGAGATAGAGAAATAGAAAAAATAAAGGAAGAAATTAAGGAAGAAATTGGTAGTGGTTATCCTGGAGATAAAAAAACATTAGATTTTATAAAAAAAGCAATTAAAGAAAAAAGAGATTTCGATTTTATAAGAAAAAGTTGGATAACTTATTTAGAAGAAAAAAAGAAAATAAAAATAAAAAAGTTAACAGATTTTTTATGAGAATAGATAAAAAAGCATTAATATATGTATTAGTAGCAATATCTTGTGGATACATTTCTTTTCTTTCTCATTACAATGATTTAATTTCCTTAGGTTTTCCGATTTTAGCTTATATTTCTTTGGCTTCTTTCGAAAGCTATTATTATAGAAAACCTTTCAAAAAAGTTGCTTATAAGTATTTACTTCTTTATTTTGCAACTTGGTACTTAAGCTATACTATATTTTTTAACGTTTTAAGCACTTTTTAAACTTTCTAAATACATTTTAGCTGCAAGTATATGACTACACTCTTTGCCTTTCAAAGAAAACCATTTACAATCACAACTAAATTCATTTTTTATTTTATCAAAAATAACATAGTGAATTTCTTTTGAAAAAACTGTAAAATGAATTCTTACTTCATTTTCTAAATCTATTCTAACTTTTCCTTCTCTAACTAATTTTCTGGCTTTAATTTTTAGCCAGGCTTTTTTTATGCTCATTAACTTTTACTCTTCTTTTCAAGAAAAGCTTTTATTACTTCAAGCTCTTCAATTGGCTTTTCCCCTTTTTTAATTATTTTCATGTTTATCTGAACTATATCTGCACTAACTGTATTTCCTCTAACAGTTTTCTTTTTTCTTAAACCTTTTTTCTTTGGTCTAAAGCATGGAGGAGAGCTAAGCAACACTTTTTTCTTTACTGTACCAGGAATATTTGGATGCATTGGAAAACCGTCTTTATCGGTTCCTCCAGTTATTTCTAGTTCATATCCGCTTAAACCAATTATATTCCCATCTATTTTATCTCCTATTTTCTTGCCTATTAGTTGGGGTGCTAAAGATTGCTCTACTTCTATTTGATAAGATTTTCTTGTTTCTGGGTCGTTAATTACTATTTTCCAAACTGGCATAATATTTAATACTTATTTTTAAATTTTATGAAATTACCAGAAATAAATATAGGATTAGTAGGTCATGTTGCTCATGGAAAAACAATTTTAACTAAAGCTCTTACGGGAAAGCTTACTTTAAAACATAGCGAAGAATTAAAGAGAGGAATAACTATTAAGCTTGGATATGCTGATGCAGCAATTTTTAAATGTAAAGATTGCAATTACTATTTTACTAATAGTAATTATTGTCCAAATTGTTTATCTAAAAATATCGAAAATACTAGAACAATAAGCTTTTTAGATGCTCCTGGGCACGAAACTTTAATGGTTACAGTATTAACTGCTAGCGCATTAATGGATGGAGCAATATTAGTAATTGCTTCTAATGAAAAAGTTCCTCAGCCACAAACTAAAGAGCATTTAAAAGCTTTAGAATTAGCCGGAATAAAAAATGTTGTAGTTGCTCAAACAAAAATTGATTTAGTAAGAGATAAGCAAAAACTGCTTGAAAACTATTATCAAATAAAAGATTTTTTAAAAAATACTCCTTACGAAAATTCTCCAATTATTCCTGTTTCAGCTGCTTATAATGTTAATATTAATTATTTAATAGAGGCAATAGAAAAATATATTCCTACTCCAAAAAGAAGTGAAAATGCCAAAGCAAGATTTTATGCAATAAGAAGTTTTGATATAAATAAGCCAGGGACAAAAATAAAAGATTTGAAAGGAGCTGTTTTAGGAGGCTCGGTAGTTCAAGGGAAGTTTAAAGTTGGAGAAGAAATAGAAATTAAGCCTGGATATTTTTATAAGGGCAAATATTATCCTTTAACAGCTAAAATAGAATCTATTCAAAAAAGCGGAAAAATTGTTGAAGAAGCAGATGTTGGTGGATTAGTAGGTTTAATGGTAAATTTAGACCCAGCAATTGCAAGGGAAGATTTTTTAGCTGGAAGAATTGTTGGTAAATTAAATGAATTACCAGAAGAAGTTTATGAAATTGAGTTAGAAGTAAATTTACTAGAAAGATTTGTTGGAACTGAAGAAGAAAGAAAAATAGAACCTATAAAACCAAACGAAACTCTTTTAATAAATGTTGCTTGCCAAAGAACTGTTGGAATAGTAAAAAATGTTAAAAATAGCTATGTTGAGCTTCAATTAAAGCTACCAATAATAATTGAAAAAGACTATAGAATTCTTCTTTCTAGACAATTTTCCGGTTCTTGGAGGTTAATTGGTTACGGAAAAAGCTTGCAAGTATGAAAAAATTTATTAGAACAATCGGAATAGATGATGCATATTCGGAAAATTCTAATTTTGCTTTAATAGTTGGAACTATGGTGAGAGGAAATAATCTAATAGAAAGTGTTGCTACTGAAAAAATTGAAATAGACGGTTTAGATGCTACTGAAAAAATAATTTCCTTAATAAACAAATTTCCTAAAGAACAAATTAAAGCAATATTTCTTAGTGGAATAACTTTTGCCGGCTTTAATATAGCAAATATAGAAGAAATATATGAAAAAATTAAAATTCCGATTATCGTTCTTATTTCAAAGTTTCCAAACTTTGAAAAAATTGAAAAGGCTCTAAAAGAAAATTTTAAAGATTGGGAAAAGAGAATTGAATTTATTAAACTTGCCGGAAAAGTTTATAAAATTGATAATGTTTATTGTCAGCTAAAAGGAATTAGTTTAGAAGATGCAAAGAAAATAATAGAATTAACTAGAAGGAACAAGTTTCCAGAAAGTTTAAGAGTTTCTCACTTAATTGCAAGCGCAATAGCTACTGGTAAAAGCAAAAAGAAAATTTAATTATGAATGAAAAGTTAAAAAGTTATATAATTAAGATTGCTAAAAAAGCAATCGAAAATTATGTTAAATATAAAAAAATAATTTCTGTTCCAGCAGATTGTCCAGAAGAATTAAAACAAAAGAGAGGAGTTTTTGTTACAATTTATAAAAATCATGAATTAAGAGGTTGCACGGGTGTTCCTTTTCCTATAAAAAGCTTAATAGAAAGTTTAATAGAAGCTGCCGTAAATGCAACTGAAGACCCAAGATTTTTACCTTTAACAGAAAATGAATTAAAAAATATAAAAATTGAAGTTTCAATATTAACTGAACCTAAAAAAGTTGAAGGAAAAGATTACAAAGAAAAAATTGAAAACATAAAAGAGTTTAAGCACGGAGTAATAATTAAAAGAGGATTAAAAAGTGCTTTATTTTTACCTCAAATTTGGAATCAATTACATAATAAAGACTTGTTTTTATCGCATCTTTGCTTAAAAGCTGGATTAAGTGCTGATGATTGGAAAAAAGATGATACTGAATTTTATATTTTTGAAGCAGAAGTTGTAGAAGAATCGTAAAAAATAAATTTTACTTTTCTCTCTTTTTCTTTAGCTATACTTGCAGGTTTAAAAGTTACTAAATATTCATCTTCTAAATTTTCATAATCTTCAACAACCCATTTTTCTCCTAAAAATTCAGATAATATTTGTGCGAAATCATCAAAATAATCTTGAGCTCCACAAGTATAACACATGTGCCCGAAAAATCTTGCTCTTATTTCATTTTCTTTTATTTCCTTAATTTCTACTTTAGCCTCTTCTCCGAATAACTTTTCAAATTCTTCTAAGCATTTTTCAATAACTTCCTTCATAATTTAGATTTAAGAAATAGGAAAAATCTTAAAGGTTAGGGTAAAATAGCTAAAACTATGAAAAATGAGTTATATAAAAAGAGATTTGTAGAATTTGCATATGAAAAACATGGTATAACATTTAAAAGAAAGTTTCTAAAGGAATTATTAATTGAAGCGAATTTCCTTGTAAATGTAAGAAAGATGAAGCAATCAGATATTCATTAACTTGTTAAATCTAGGTTAAAAAATTTACAGAAAGAGAGACATCCTTGAAGGTTTTAATCAATACTCAATATAGAGCACTTAATGAAAGTTTGTTAAAAAATAAGGGGGAGGGAGTTGGAATTTTTTTCCGAGGGCCCGGCCCGGGATTCGAACCCGGCCTTGGGGCTCCACAGGCCCCCGTGCTGCCACTACACCAACCGGGCCATGCATAATATAGTAAAGAAAATATCCAATTATGATTTCAATAATAATTCCTACTTATAATGAAAGAGAAACCATAAAAGATTTGATTTACAAAATTTATGCTCTTAATTTTAAAAATTACGAAATAATAATAGTTGATGATTCTTATGATAATACTGCAGAAATTGCCAGAAAAATTTTAAAAAAATTAAAAATAAAAGCTAAAGTTATAAAGAGAGAAAAAAGATTAGGAAAAGGTTCTGCAATAAGAGAAGGATTAAAAAATTCAAAAGGAAAATATTTAGTTCTTATAGATGCTGATTTAGAATATCCTGTAGAAAAAATTCCGAAAATAGTAGAAAAGTTAAAGAAATATGATATAGTTTTAACGAAAAGGTTTAAAAAATGCAATTTTTCAAGAAAGTTATTCGGATATTTTTTTAAGTTTTTAATTTTTTTATTTTTCAGAATTAAAGAAGATACCCAATCTGGCTTAAAAGGACTAAGAAGAGAAGTTATTAATAAAGTTTTATTTAATTTAAACTATTGGTTTTGGGATGTAGAAATGATATTAAGAGCTAAAAAAGCTAAGCTAAAAATTTGTTCTTTACCAATAGTTTATAAAGAAAGAGAAAAAGGAAAAAGTAAAATAGATTTAAAATCTTTAATTCTTTCTTTTAAAGAGTTTCTAAATTTATGGAAATTAATTTAAAAGAAATAAGCAGATTCTTAACTTTTGCATTTATTGGCTTAACAGGAATTCCGATAAACACCTTTTTCTTATGGTTCTTTACAGAAATTTTCAAAATATTTTACATATTCTCTTCAATAATAGCTACAGAAATTACAATTATTTTAATTTTTCTTTTGAATGACTTTATAACTTTTAGAGATTTAAGAACAAAAGGATTAAAAAATTTTATTTCTAGATTAATTCAAATAAATATAATAAGGCTTTTTGGTTTGCTAATTCACATAACAGTACTTTTCGTTTTTACAGAATTTTTTAATATTTATTATTTAATCTCCAATATTTTTGGAATTTTTTCAGCCTTTATATTTAATTATTTACTTAGTTTATGGATTTACAAAAAACAAAAGAAAAAATATTATTATTTCTAATTCCTTTTCTAATAATTTCATTTTTTTCTTTTAACCCGAATCCTCATATAGATGAATCGCTTAGCCTTTATTGTTCAAAATTTTATTTTGAAGATTGTATTGAATGGGATGTACATTTGCCAACATTTTACTTTTTTCTAAATTATTTAAGCTTAATTAGTTTTAAAGTAGAATTTCTTAGAATAATACTAGCAATTTTTTCTTCAGTTTCAATATATTTTATTATAAAAAGTATTAGTATTTTTAGGAAATTATCATTTTTGGAAAAAATATTTCTAGCTTTTTTAATATCTTTTATTCCTCTTTTTTATTCTTCAACTTTTTTAAGACCTTACATTTTTTCACTCCTTTTTTCTTCCCTTTCACTCTATTATTTTCTTCTTTATTTAAAAAACAAAAAATTTTCAATATTAGTAAAATCTTTGTTTTTTGATTTTTTTGCATCAATATTTTTTATTTTTAATTTTCTATTAATTATTGGAAAATTTTTTGTAATAAATAATAACGAAAGAAAAACTTTTATTTTCTTAGTTTCAGTTTTTATTCTAATACTTTTGCCTTTTATATTTATTTTAACAGCTAACACCGAAGTGAAAGAATATTCAATTAGTTGGTATAAAGATGAAGAAGAATTTAAATTCTTTTGGTTTAACTTTCCAGTTGATTTATTCAAGCATCTTGCATTTGAAGAAAGTGAAAAAGGTATAATAAATATAGTTTTTGCTAAACTTTCTCAAATAATATTTTTCTTACCATTATTTTTCGCAAAAAGAGAAATAAAAATTTTATATATTTGGGCTTTATTTTCAATAATATTAATAAGCTTGATGTTTTACTTAAAAGATATTTATTTAACTTTCTCTAGACATTTTGTAGCATTTGCAATTTTTATATTTACTCTTAGTCTAATAATTTTTCCAAAACCTTATCTTCCTTTGTTATTAGTTTTATATTTTATTTTCCAAACAGATTTTGTTGCCGAAAATTTAATTAATGAAAGCCTTTATGGAAATTGGAAAGAAGCATATAATTATCTGCCAAATAATTCTCAAGTTTTTGTTTATCCTTTTCAATTTTCATCAATATTTTGGTACTTTGAAAAAATAAACAAGAAAAACATTGAAATATTAGATACTGTAGAAACTGATTTGAGTAAAAATATTGAAGAAATAATCTTTAGAAAATGGTTAATTGATAAACCTATAATTAGGTATTATAAGCTAGAAAGTTTAAGCGATAAAATAAAAGTTTTTGTGGATAAAATTCCGATAAGTTGTTATTTAAACAAAACTTTTGAATCTAATTTTTACAAAATTTATATATGTCAATAATTTTTTTCCAAATAAATACTATTCTTTTAATTTTCTTAACTTTAATATTTATATCTTGGTATATATTTTTAGCTATTAGCTTTTTAAAAAAAGCAAAAAAGAAAAAAATAAGAAATTTACCAAAAGTTTCTGTATTAATAGCTGCTTATAATGAAGAAAAAAACATAGGAAAATGTTTAGAAAGTTTAAGAAATATAAATTATCCTAAAGAAAAATTGGAAATAATAGTTGTAGATGATGGCAGCAAAGATAAAACATATGAAATTGCAAAAAGTTTTGGAGTAAAAGTTTATAAAATTAAGCATAGCGGAAAATGTGCAGCCTTAAATTTTGGATTAAAAAAATGTAAGGGAAAGTATATTCTTACTCTTGATGCAGATACAATTTTAGATAAAGACTTTATTATAGAAGCTATTCCGCTTTTCGATAAAAAAACTGCCGCAATAAGTGCAAGCATGAATATCCTTAATGAAAAAAATATTTTAACTTTATTTCAGAAAGTTGAATATATTTTTGCATCTCTTTTTAAAAAAGCTCTTAATGTTTTTTCAACAGGCTTTCTTTTTGTATTTGGAGCTGCAACAATTTATAAAGCAAATATTTTAAAGAAATTTAAATTTAAAAATGTATCTACTGAAGATTTTGATTTAGCAGTAAGAATTCAATCTAAAGGATATAAAATTTTTCAAATTGACAAATTTGCCTATACAATAGTTCCAGAAAAACTTAAAGCTTTATACAAGCAAAGAATTAGATGGTATTCCCATGTTCTTAATTTAATAGAAAGTGGAGAAATAAAAAATCTAAAAATTATTAACTTTTTAACTCTTTATACTTTGCCATTAACATATTTTTGGTATGTGAATGCTTTACTTTCTTTACCTACAACTTTATATTTAATTTATTACTGGATTCCAAAAGAAAACTTTTTAGAAATGCTATTTTTTATTTTTAGATGGTTTAGCTTTATAGGAACTATTTACAACATTTATATGCTTCAGTTTTGGGAAATCAGTTTACAATTAATTCTTGGTATAGTAGTCAGCTGTTTAAGTTATTTCTTTATACTTTTAAGTCTGATTTACTATAAGCAGCTTAATTATAAAACTTTTATTATTTCTCTTTTCATGTATCCTTATTTTTTCTTTATTGTAAATATTTCTTTAATTTTTTCTTTATTTTTCTTTTTCAAAAATCAAATTTCCAAGTTTTGGAGTTTTATACCAATAAAATTTTCTAGAATAAATGGCTTTAAAAGAGAAAAATAAGTTATTGATTAAATTAATTATTCCTAAAAATATTGGAACTGCTATATTTCTCAACTTTATTTTTTCCATTTTCGCAGAAATAAAAAATAGTAAAAGATAGCCTGAAGTTAAAATAAAAGTGGTAGAAAATGAAATAAAATCATCAAAAGTAAATGGTTTAGGCTCTCCTAATAGCATTAAAATTGTTCCAGAAAAAGTAAAAGTTAAAATAAAAATTGAAATAAATGAAATTGAAAATCTTAATGTTAAATAAATTTTCTGAATAAAATTCAAGTTTTTAGAAGAAAGTAAATCTATAAAATTATCTAAAAATGCTCTTGTTATACCAAAGGTCCATCTAGCCTGCTGCTTGAGAAAATGAAATAAATTAAATGGGACTTCACTTTTTGTTTTTACATTATCTAAATATATTGTTTTATATCCATCTATAAAAATTTTAAGAGATAAATCTGCATCTTCTGTTACACTTTCTTCATTCCACTTATATTTTTCTAGTATTTCTCTTCTTATAGCTACAGAAGAGCCAGCGCAAAAAGTCAAATTTAAATAACTATCTAATTTAACTAAGAAATTATAATAAATAGATTGGAGAGTAGATGCAAACTTAGAAACTATATTCATATTTTTATTCCAGTAAACTTGTTTAGTTTGTACTAATGCTACTTTTTCATCTTTAAAAAACGGTATTACTCTTTTTAAAAAGTTTTTTGGAGGAATTGAGTCTGAATCAAAAACAACTATTATTTCTCCTTTACTGTATTTTAATGCATTATTAAGAGCTCCAGCCTTAAAACCTTCTCTATTATTTCTCCTTATTATTCTTACTTTATCCTTATATTCATCAATTATTTTTCTAGTTTTTTCGTCATCACTATCATCTGCAACTATAATTTCATACTTATCTTTAGGATAATCCAAGTTCAAACAAGCCTCTATACACTTTTTAACTATTGGATCGTTATATACTGGAATATGAATAGAAACAAAAGGATAATAATCTAATTTAGGATATTTAATTCTTTTTCTATAAACAATTCCAAAAAATAACACAAAATAGAATAAAAACGAAATAAAAATTACTGGAAAATAAGACCAATTATATATATTAAGGAATGTGCTTTCTATTAATTGTATTTCATTCATAATATTATGAGGAATAAATTTAAAAAAATTTTAATACTTTCTTTAGTTTTTTCGATAATAACCTATTTAATTGGATTAATTACAGGAATAAAGTATGGAAACGAAATTTTAAAAACATTTCAATTTCAAAACAATTTTTCAATAATAAAAAATGAAATTGAAAATCTTTACAAAAAAATTGATAGTATAAAATTTATTGCTTTTACAGAATTTTTAGACGAAAATGAAAAATGCAAAATATTGCAATATTTGCTTCAAGAGTCTGAAAAAGTTCTTGAAAAATATTACAAAACTTTACCTTACAGATTAGAAGAATATGAACTACAAGAAAATTTACCAAGCTATTATTTAGATGCAAAAAGTGAATACCAAAAACTTTTAATAGATAGATGGCTTATTTCAAAAACTTATGAAAAATGCAATAATAATTCTATTTCAATACTTTATTTTTACAAGCCTAAGTGTTACATTTGCGTAAAGCAAGGAGAAGAAATGGATAAAATTTCAAATTATTTAAAAGAAAAAGGTTATATAGTTTTCATCAACACTTTAGATATAACTTTTTCTGAGCCAAGCTTAGAAATTATTAAGAAAATTTACAATATTTCGGATGCTCCTTCATTTATTATTAAAAACTTATCTTTTAGCAACTTTACTTCTTTTGAAACTTTTAAACTTTATTTTGAAAAAACTTACTAAAAAAGATACTAAAAAAATTATTATAAAAGTTATTAAAGCATTTTTATCTATTAGACCTATTTTTATTCTAAAAAGTATACTTAATGGATTTATTAGGTTGAAAATGAATGAAGAAAAAAAGTAAATTATATCTATTTTATTTTCAGAATAAATTTTCCAAGCAAAATCATTAATTGCAAAAAGCAAACAGAAAATTATCCAAAATTTTAAAATATTTGATAAATTAAACTCTAGAGTATATTTTATTTCCATAAATTTCACAATAAGCTATAGGAATTTTTATTCCGAAATTTTCTAAAACTTGAGGATTTACTTCTCCAAAAAATCCTATTTCTTCATTATTTGCAAATATTTTTCCGCTTCTTCCTTTAATTAAGAAATCAAAATTAAATTTTTCAAGTTTTATATCTATTTTTAGTTCGTTAAAGAAAGCCTTAATGTAAGAAATTAATTCAGATAAATTAGTTTCATTGCTAGCTATTAAAAACGCTATTCTTCTCTCTTCTTTCAAATTTTTTACAACATAACCTATTTC
Source organism: Candidatus Aenigmatarchaeota archaeon (assembly GCA_038742305.1). Lineage (GTDB taxonomy): Archaea > Aenigmatarchaeota > Aenigmatarchaeia > CG10238-14 > SpSt-28 > JAHLMO01. The sequence continues at coordinate 2,342 of JAVYKI010000009.1, read as the reverse complement.
AAAAATTTTTTGAGGAAAGTCCTTATCTAAATTTTTGCTAACAAAATTTATTAAACTTGGAAATAAATAGTTTCTTAATAAAGAGTATTCTTCAGAAACTGGATTTTCAAGCTCTAAGCATTCTTCTTTTATTAAGCACTTTTCCAAAAGGTTTTTATTTATAAAAATAGTATTTAAAACTTCTGTAAAACCTAAACCAATAAGTATTTCCCTAATCCTTTTTTCAATTTTTTCTCTCTTATGAATTTTTCCTTTAGTAAATAAATTTGGAAGTCTTGGCTCAAAATTATTATATCCATAAGCTATTGCAATTTCCTCTATAACATCTCTTTCTCCAAAAATATCTAGTCTATAAAAAGGTATTTTAACTTTTATTTTACTATTTTCTATTTCAGCAATTAATCCTGCTTTACTTAAAAAATCTTTTATTTCTTCAGAAGAAAAATTTAACCCAACAATTTTATTTACTTTATTTAAATCTAAAACTATTACTTTTTCTTCTATTTTTGGAAATTCTTTCCCATTTAATTCCAAACTTTTAATTTTTCCGTATAAAGAAAAGAAATAAATTAAAAGATTTAATGCATCTTCTACAGCTTTTTCAAAAGTTCCTGTAATATCTACAAAAATTCTTTTTGTATTAACTGTAAGTTTTGTTTTTTCAGAATTTAAAATTGGTGGAAAACTTATAATGCTTTCCTCATCATAAATTGCTGGATATTTTTCAAATTTATTAATTAAATTTCCATACTTTTTTCCTTTATCAGTTATTTCTAAAACTTCTTTTAAACTCATTTCTTTTTCATATGTTAGTGGAACAAACTTTTCATCTGGAAAAGCTTCTTTATAAACTATATTTCCTTTAATTTTATCTAAATCATGAATTCCTATTGCAACAAACTTTCTATCTCTTCCCAAAAACTTATGCAAATTTTCTTGAAACAAAATAATTTCTTTTAAATCTTCTTCTGTTAATTCTAAGCCTTCTACTATAAAGCAAGCAAAATATGGCCTTGCTTCAACTTTTTCAGCTTTAACTTTTACTTCGCTTTTTTCAATTTTTAATTCTTTATATTTTCCAAGCAAAAAGTTACAAAAACCGTTTAAAAATATTAAATCTAACCTTTCAGCTGGAATAGTAACTTTAATTTTATCGTTTTCAATTTCTTCTAATTCTACTTTCGAATTTTCAATTATTTCTAAAATTTTTTCTTTACTTAAATTTGTTTTTTCTTCTATTTTCTTCAAAGAAAATTCTATTGTCGGCATATTATTTTTCTCTTAAAAATTGAATATTTTGAGACATAAGCTCTCTTATATCATCTATTTTCAGTTTCATCATTGCAAGCCTTCCTATACCTAAACCCCAAGCCAAAACTGGCAAATATATTCCAAAAGGTTTTGTAACTTCTTCTCTAAATATTCCTGCTCCTCCGACTTCTACATATTTATCCTTTATTTTAGCATAAACTTCTACACTTGGCTCAGTAAAAGGAAAATAAGCTGGTTTAAATTTTACATCCTTAGCTCCAAAAATTTTTACAAGCTCTTTTAAGTAGCCTAACAAATTAACAAAAGATAAATCTTCTCCAACTATTATTCCTTCTAATTGGTCAAATTCTATAAAATGCCGCGCATCTATAGTATCTGGCCTAAAAACTTTATCTATGGCAAACATTTTAAGAGGAAGCTTAACTTTTCCTTTAGAAATCAAATACAGAACTCTCGAAGAAATTGCAGTATTATGGCTTCTTAAAATTAATTTTTTACTTAATTTTTCATCAAAAGCTTTCCAATACTTTAAATGCTCGTTTTTTACTTCTTCAAAAATTTCTTTTGGTAACTTCGCTATCTTATTAGTTTTTAAATAATAAATATCGTGAATTTCTCTTGCTGGATGGTATGAAGGCATAAACAAAACATCGCAATTCCAAAAGTTGCTTTCAATAATTTTGCCTTTAAATTCTCTAAAACCCAAAGAAATTAAAAATTCTCTTACTTCTTCAATTATTCTAATATATGGATGTTTTTTAGCTACATATATTCTTCCTGCATCAACTAATTCATATTCCTTTATTTTTTTATATTTCCATTCTCCTTTAATTAATATTTCTGAAGTTATTTGAGTAATTTCTTCTTCAACTTCAAATTCTTCCTGTAAAGCTAATTTGCTAATTATTACTTTCCTTATTTTCTCAATTTTTTCTTCAACTATTTTCCTTTTAATTAAAATTTCAATTAATTTCTTTTCTTCTTCATTTAATTCTTCTTCACTTATTTCAAACCTTAACTTTTTCAAAAGCTTTTCTTCTTCGAATTCATTTTCAAAATAATATTCAGCT
>JAVYKI010000008.1:0-23685 GCA_038742305.1 Candidatus Aenigmatarchaeota archaeon | reverse complement strand
GATTTAGTAAAAAAAGCAATAGATGCTAAGATTAACTTTGACTTCCATACTCTCTAGTTCTTCTTAAACAACTATAGAAATGAAAGAAGCAGAAACGGAAAAGGAGAAGACTTCCATACTCTCTAGTTCTTCTTAAACAAGAAATAATAAAGCTCGAAAATGAGCAAGTTCAGGAATTTGTAGACTTCCATACTCTCTAGTTCTTCTTAAACCAAAATTACCCTTAAAGGTAATTTTCTAAGAAAATAATCTTCTTCCATACTCTCTAGTTCTTCTTAAACTCTAAAATAACATGCTGTTCTAGTCTTATCGGAATTTTGTTTCTTCCATACTCTCTAGTTCTTCTTAAACAAGCAAGAAAGCTTTTAGAAAAAATTGAAAATCAGTTTATTAAAAACTTCCATACTCTCTAGTTCTTCTTAAACTGAAAAAATATGTGAGAAAATGGATTTTTACATAGCTCATTTAAACTTCCATACTCTCTAGTTCTTCTTAAACCTGAATTAATTAAAATATATGAAAGATTTGAAAAAATACTTCCATACTCTCTAGTTCTTCTTAAACACAGTCCAAACAAGAGTTTTGTGTTGTCAGAAGAGATAACAGTACTTCCATACTCTCTAGTTCTTCTTAAACAAATCTTTTCAGGTAACGGAAGAGATAACAGTAAAGGAACTTACTTCCATACTCTCTAGTTCTTCTTAAACATTTTCGATAATTGAAAAGGAATATAATAGACCTAATAAACTCTTCCATACTCTCTAGTTCTTCTTAAACAAAGGAGAAGAAAGAAATAGAAATGAGAGTAAAAAAATTACTTCCATACTCTCTAGTTCTTCTTAAACTAGTAATGGAAGCAACTGAAAAGGAAAGAAAAGAAACAGAACTGCTTCCATACTCTCTAGTTCTTCTTAAACACTCTTGAAAAATTAGAAGAAACTTATTCAAAATATCACTTCCATACTCTCTAGTTCTTCTTAAACTAAACAACTATCGATTACTTATAAGTAACGGAAAGTATGTTTTACTTCCATACTCTCTAGTTCTTCTTAAACCAGATGGGAACGGCCATTTCCTAGGAATCGACAGTAATGGCTTCCATACTCTCTAGTTCTTCTTAAACTCATATGTTCTCTAAACAGCAAGTATGAAAAAATAATCATTATTGCCTTCCATACTCTCTAGTTCTTCTTAAACCCACCCTTTTCTCTAAAAATATTAAGGATTTAAAGTATTTATTTTTTACTAGTACCGAAAGCTTTAAAAGACTTTCGTTTTTTGACCGATATCTTTTTAAGACTTTCGCTAGTTTAGAAAAATATAAAAATATTAAATTATAGGCTAAGAAATATTATTTATGGCTGATTCTACAAGATTATTAAATCCAAAAAAAGAATTAATAATTGCGGCTTTGCTTCATGATATAGGAAAATTCTATAAATTCAAAACAGGAAGCGATCATACACTTAATGGCGAATCATATATAGATGATTTAATTAAAAGTTTAGGAGGGAAAAGAAAAATAATTTTGGACGGAGAAGAAGTAGATTTAGATCAAATAAAGAAAATGATAAGAGAGCATCATGAACCAGAAAGGTATAGTTTAACAGAATTAATAAAAGAATCTGATAATTTGTCTGCAGAAGAAAGAGGAGAAGGTAGTTACAAAGAAAAAAGTGAAAAAACTTCTGCAGAAGAAGTAGTAGAAAGAATAAGAAGTTTATTAAAGGCTCCTATAGTTTCTATAAGAAATGAATTAGATAAATATGATGAAGTTTTTATAAGAGGTAAAAGATTAAGTCAAATAATTGAAGAAATAAAAAATTCGAAATCTCAAATTTCAAATTTATTGTTAACAAAAAAATCAGAAGAATCAGAAATTTATAATGAAAAAGCATGGAAAGAATTTCTAGAATTATCTTCAAAAGTTTTTCAAGCTAAGAAATCTAGTGTATTCTACAATAACATAAATCTTATACTAATGGATTTTACTAGATTTATACCTTCATCTGTTAAAAAAGAAGATGAAGAAGGATTACTTATACCTCTTTATGACCATTTAAAACTAACTGCAGCTTTAGTCCCAATAGTTTACTATTATAAAAATAATAAAACAGCTGGTGTTACTTTTATTTCTATTGATATTGGAAATATTCAAAAATTTATAAATAAAAGCTTTGATTACGAAGTTGGTAGAAAAGGGGCTACAAAAAGAATAAGAGGCAGAAGCTTATTTGTTACAATTCTCTCAAAAATCATTTCTTTACATATTTTAGAAAAATTAAATTTAGCACCTTTTAATGAAATAATTTGCACTGCAGGAAGAATTTTAATAATTTCTTATAAATTAGATGAAGAAAAGAAAAAAGAAATAAGAGAAGAGCTGGAAAGTTTGTTTTTAAAAGAAGAAAACAAAATTTTAGGAGATTTAACTATTTCTATAGTTTTTAAGGATTATCAATATTCTGAATTAGAAAAAATACTGAAAGATTTCAATCAAGTAATAGAAGATTTAGAAGAAGAATATGAAAAAGAAAAAGCAAGAAGATTTAGAACTCAAATAAATAAATTTAAGGAATTAAATGAAAAATTAAAAGAAAGTGAGCAAAAAAGTTTTGAAATATGCAAAGTTTGCGGAAATTTAATAGAAACTAAAGAAAAATGTAGTTTATGCAAATTCTTAGAAATTTTAGGAAGTAAAGTAGTAAAAGAGCATTTCATAGTAATTTCTAAAGAGAAAGAAAAAGATTTCGATTTTAAAATAAAAATAGGAGATAAAGAGTATTCCATTCTTTTATTAGAAGAAAAAGATATAAAAAACTCAAATAAAGAGAAAGAATATTTTATTTTTGTTTTCTTTAGCAATATAAAAAAGATTTTAGAAGAGTTCAAAAATAATTTAAGCCTTTACTCTTTTATTCCAATATTAGAAATTCCGTATAGTCCTTTAGTAAAAGTGAAAAAAGATAATGAAATAGATACTGAAATTGCTCCATTAGAAAGAGAAGAAATAGAAGAAGAAGGAAAAGAAATAATAGAAGGGAAGCCTTTACTTGAAGAAGAAATAGAAACTGAAACAAAGGAAAAAAATGTAGAAGAAAAAATAAAGAAAGAAATTGCGGTTTTCAATTATTTATCTTTAATTTATTTTGATGTAGATAATTTAGGTAAAATTTTCTCTGGTAAAAAATTTTACAATTCTATTTTAGATAAATGTCTAAGATTTGAAAGTATAAAAATAAGCAAATGGAGTTTTCTAAGTTTTTATATAAACTTTTTCTTCAGCGTAATCGGCTATTACTTGGCAGATAAGTATAAAATATATGTAATATTCTCTGGTGGCGACGATATAAGAGCTTTCGGAAACCCTTATGCAATCTTTAATTTTACTATAGAATTTATTAACGAGTTTCTAACTTACTTTGATAAAAGAATTACTCTTTCTGGCTCTTTTGTAATTGCTCATAAATACCAGCCTATAATTGATATAAACGATTCTGCAAACGAATTAGAAAAAGCTGCAAAGAAAAAGGAGAAAGGAAGAATTGTTTTTATAAATAAAAAATATGAAATTCCTTTAACCAAAATAGAAAAACTTAAAGAGGTTTATAATAAAATTAAAGAAGTTGAAAATCCTGATTCAGAGAAAATTTCTATACATTCTCTTTACAATATCTTCAAGCTATTAAGAAATCATATAGCTTTAGTAGAAAATGTTGAAAGTGGTAAATTATATTTGTCTTTTGCTAAAGTAGAATATATACTTAAGAGAAATTGGAAAGGAGAAGATTATGAAGAATTCTTTAATTACATAATTTCTGACAAAAATTATATGCTTTTTATAGTTTCTTTCATGATTTATTATTTAGTCAAGAAGAGTACCTAAAGAAATAAATATTTTATTTATATAAAAAGAAATTATGAATAATACTCAATATTTAGAAAGACTTAAAAGTAGTATAAGAAATGCTATAATTAAAAGAGATGAAAGCTCGCTAAAAGAGGTCTTTGATGAATTAAGAAACTATAGAAGGTATACTTCTTCTTCACAAACTAGAAAATTCCTAGAATTATCAAAAGAAATAATAAATTCTGAAAGAAAAGATCTGTTAAAAAAGATAATAAAATTTAATGTTGTTTTAGATTATCAATGGAAAAGAAATAAATTACCAGAAGATATTTATAATATCTATTTACAAACTATAGAAAGCCTTCGACAAGTTGCTACCGATACCAATATTAGTGATAATGACCTGGAAAAGTCAAAAGAAATGTTTAAAAGTATAATAGAAATGATAACAGTTTATTTGTCTAAAAAAGATTAGCCATGGTCAAAAATATAAAAATACCCATAAAGATAAGAGCTGAAACAGGCTTGAGAATAGGCGGTGAAAAAGAAACTTTTGAAATAGGAGGGCTTGATAACCCAATAATAAAAACTGTAAAAATCGGATTTACAGAAAAAAGAATTCCAATAATACCAGGAAGCTCTCTAAAAGGAAGAGTTAGGTCAATTATAGAAGAGTATTTAGGAATTACAGAAATAATGAAAAAAGCTTATAATGAATTATTAAAAAAGGGAGAAGAGAAAAATTTTCCAAGTGTAATTAATAATGATAAAGATTTAGATTCTGTAAGAAAACGTTTAAAAATCGAAGATGAGAAAATTATTAACGAATTTGATAAAAATGTAAAAAAGATTTGGAAAATATTTGGAAAGGGTGAAGCTAAAGAAGAATCAGGAAAAGGAATTGCAATATTTACAGACCTTTATCCTACAAAAGAGACGCTTGAAAAATGGAATGATTTATATGAAAAAGATTTAACATTTGACTTAGGTACAGAATTAAAAATGGAAAATGTAATAAACAGAATTACTGGTACTGCTGAACATCCAAGAAAAATGGAAAGAGTAATTCCTGGAAGCGAATTTGAAGGTTTTATAATATTAAATTTTGAGAAGGATAATCTAACCGATGAAGATAAAGAGCTTGTAAAATTATTAATAACTGGATTAAGAAGATTAGAAGAATATTATTACTTGGGAGGTTCTGGAACTAGGGGATATGGAAGAGTAAAGATATTTATTAACAATATTTCTATTACAGAAAAAAGTGAAGAAGAAATAGCAAATTTAATATTACAAAATGCTCTATCATGATAATAAAGCAAGTAGAAGTAAGGGGTCTAAACAATTTTGAACAAATAACATTAGCAATAGATTTTTCTCAATTAGATTCTCTAAGATTAACAGCCTATTTAATAAAACTAATGTTCGAAAATTTTGGTCATGGAATTGAAGAAAGTTTTATAAAAAGATTAGAGAATGACGAAACTTTTTTTGTAGTTTCATCTCCTTTTTTTGTAGAAAAAGAAAAATATTTTTTACCAATTAATAAAAGCTTTGTAACTTTCTTAAAAACTAAATATTGCAATATTTTTGAAGAAAAAAAGGAAATTAACTATTTTCCACTTATAGTTAAAGAAAAGCTTAATTTTCATATTCAAGAAGAAGATTTAAATGTAATATTTGAACATAAAACTCATAGAATAAAAAATGTTATAGATAGAAGCACTAATACTTCAAAAAACGTTTATTCTATAAAAACAAGTATAGTTAAACCTTTTAGATTTTTAATAGTTTATAGCGATGCAGATAAGGATAAGTTTAACTTTATTAATTCTTTAAAAGCTACTTTAGGAAAAAGAGTTTCAATAGGTTTTGGTGTAAGTAATTTTAAATTAGAACAAGATTTTCCTAATGCTTTTGAAAACAGAATAGAAATAGAAAAGGTTGAAGCCGAAAAAGAGTATTATTTATTTAATAGACTTCCTATTTTAGGAGAAATAATAGATAAAATAGACTGGAACAAATCTTTTTACGAAATTATAAAAATTAGCGGTTATCTCCCTTCTGGAAACAAAAGAACTTTATTTTGTATAAAAGAGGGCTCTATAATTATATTCAAGGAGAATTATAAATTAAAAAACTATATCTACAAAGTTTCAAAAAAGTATATTTTACCTATAAGGCCTTTATTAATTAAATTACAAAATGGATAAGCTAAAAATAGAATCTCTGTCACCAATTCACATAGGAAATGGAGAAAGTTACTTATCTCTTTTTATTAAAAATTCTTTTAAAGTTTCCGAAGAAAGTGTTTTTGAATTTTATGCTGAAGAAATTTTAAAGAGTCAAAATTATAGCTATAACGAAGACTTAATAAGAAAAATAGTAAATAATAAAGAAGTTTTAGAATTATATAAACTTGATGAAATAGATAAAGAAGTTTTAGAAAGAAGAGTGGAAATTCTAGAAAATATAAAAAGTATTTCAAAAGACGGAAAAATAATTTTTTATATACCAGCTTCCTCTCTTAAAGGTTTCTTTTTAACTGCTGTTTTAAACAACGAAATTAAAAAAGAGGGGAAAAAAGAATTTCTAAGAATATTATCTAATAGGAAAAATATTAGCCAGATAGGAAACTTCCTTAAAAAAGAAGGAATAGTTAATTTAGAAATCGAAGATTGTAAATTAAACAGTTATAAAATAAAAATAGCCAAGGTATTCTATAGTAGCAAAAAATATACATTTTTAGAAGTTATAGATGAATTTGAAGGTAGCTTCAGAATAGAAATAAACGGCAAGTATGATATAAATAAACTATTGGAAGTTAGTAATGAATACGTAAACGAATACATAAACATGATTAAAAACTTAACAAACTGTGATAAAATAAGTGAAATTTTAGAAAAAATTGAAAAAGAAGAAAATAAAGTAATTCTAGGCAAATTTGCAGGAATAAATTCTAAAACAATACATAACCATTCAAACAAAAGAACTAGATACTGTAAATATTTAGAAATAAATAATAAAGTTTATCCTATTGGATTTGCTAAATTAAAAGTTTTATGAGACTAATTATATACTTTTCTTCGGCAGAAGAAAAAGATATACCAATTTCTTTTTTTAACAACAAATTTGCTATTCAAGGCTTATTCTATAGCATTTTTTTAAAATCTGATAAATTAGTTAATCTTCATTTCCAAAAAGGTTTTAAACATTTTTGTTTTAGTGATGTTGCTAAAAAAGATGGCAATTATTTTATTCTTTTCTCTTCTCCAAACAATGAAATAGTTAAAGAAGTAAAGAAAGTTTTAAGAAAATTAAAGTTCATATACATAGGATATGAACTTTTTAAATTAGAAAAAGTTAAATTAATAAAAACAAAAGTTAAAAAGTCTTTAGATTTAATAACAGGAAGTCCTGTTGTAGTTTATGTAAACAATAGACCTTTCAATTTTTTTAAAGATAAAAATTATTCAATTTTTTTCGAAAGATTAAAAGAAAATGCTATAAAAAAGTATAAAGCATTTTATAATGAAGATATAAAGATAAATGATTTATTCGATGAAGCTATTTTTAATAAGAGCGTTGCAATACCTTTAAATAAGAATGGTAAAAAATTCTTAATTTTTGGAAGTATGTGGAAAAGTTTGAAAAAGTACTATATTAGTAAAGAAGAGAAAAAATTTTATAGATTTTTAATTGATGAAGGATTAGGAGAAAAAAATAGTTTGGGTTTTGGTTTTCTTAATATAAAGAAATAGCTAAATTATTCTATTAAGAATTCTTCTTTTAAAAACTCTTTTACTTTTTTAAAACAAATTCTGCATATTCCAATGCTTTTCTTGCAACTTTTTCATCATAAATTTCATAAGGAATTTCTATTTTTCCATTTATTTTCTTTAAAGGATGTTTAGATTTTAACCAGTGCTGCTCTAACCAAAAAGCTTTTTCGACTATTTCTTCTAAGTACGGATAATCATATTTCGACAAAATCTCATCTCTAAAAATCGAAGAAACTCTATGTTCATGTATTTCTTTTCCTAACAATATTAAAACCGATTTTAAAGCTTTTTCGGCTGCTTGTTGAGAATGATAAACAGATAATTCAAACAATTTTTTCATATAAAACTTTAGCAGCTTCTAATTCTCTTTCAGCTTCTTTTAACCAAGCTTTAGCATAATCTATGCTCATAAATTTATTTAGCAGTTTATCTTTTTTATAAATGTTTTAGATGAACTAAAGAATGGCGAAAATATTTTGGTTATAGCAATTTTCGGTTCTTATGCTAGAAAAGAAAAATATCATGATATAGACTTGTTTTAAATAGTAAAAGAAAGGAAAAATTATTCTTTGCCAATAGAATATGATTGCTGAATTTATACTCTAGATGAACTTAAAGAATTAGTTTACAAAGGATATCCGTTTCTTTTAAATATATTCATAGAGAGCAAAGTAATAAAAGGTGGGAAAATCTGGAATAAATTAAAAAGAATTTATTATATTTTGAATAAAGATAAAAACATTGAAGTTAGATATAAAGATAAAAATTATAAAATTGAAGATTTAAAGAATTTACTTTAATAATTTTGCCCCGGCCGGGATTTGAACCCGGGTCTGCGGCTTTCCTTTCATCTTTTTCAAACCTTTCTGACCGAAAGGCCGCCATCCTTGACCGGGCTAGACGACCGGGGCATAAAATTATAAAGTATAATATATATTTTCATAATGAAAGAATTTATAAAAAATGAAATAGGAATAAAAAGTTTTCTTCTTATAGGTAAAGGATTTTCTAGGTTCATTTCTCCCAAAGAAGTTTTCAATTTAGTTTACTCTAATAAATTTACTTATAACGAGGAAATTATAATAAGAAGTTCTAACGGAAATTTTCACATTTACCCTTTAAGAGAAAGAAAAGATATATTTTTTAATGAGTTTAGAACTAAAAAACCTGAAGCTTTAATAGTTTATAATGATAATAAAAAACCGATATTTAAGTTAGTAGAATTTAGACCTTATCATTTAAACTTTTGCAAATATTTAGAAAATATTTTAAATGGAAAAAATTTACTCTCTTTAATTTATTTACCTACTTCTTCGTTAAATAATTATATTTTAGAAAACAGATATTTGCCTAAAATTTTATATAGGTCGAGACTTTATAAGAAAAACGATTGCTATACTAAAAAGATTATCTATGTAATGAGAGAATTAAAAACTAGATGTATAAATTCTTATAGAAGTTATTTAGAGTGTATAAATAAAATAAGTGCCTTTCAATTATCTTTAGTGGAGTTGGTTCCACAAACATTAGTTTCTAGATTAATTTTTGGAAAAAGTGAGAATTTAGATATTAGAGATTTTGAAAAAGAATTATTTGAAGAAAGTTTGAGAAAAACAAAATTTGAAATTTCCAAGATAAAAGATGAAATAGATTTTCTTTCTTTTAAAATTTTCGAAGTAATTTTAGAAAATCTTTCCTATCCTGTAGATTTAAAACTTTACCAAATTGGAATTGATAAAGAAGATAATATTAAATTTATAGATTTTGCAAGCGGATTTGAAAGTATTAATCCAAATATAACTTTCTCTAAAGATAAAGTTGAGAAAGCTATAAAAAAATTGGTATATAAAGCAGCTGATGAATTAACTGAAGATTTGAATGAAATAGATTTTCTTCCTCAAGAGTTTTTAAACATAGTTGCAAAATATATAAGAAAAAATGCTACAAAAGTATCTTCGAAGCTAAATTTGGATTTAAAAGAAATAGAAGAAAAACTCTACAATTTAAGCTTAAGTTTAAGAAACTTTTTAGAAATGCAAATCTAATAAGTAATTAACTATTGTTATTGCCTGAGAAGCAAAATATGTAATTTTTCCAATGCTTACTTTTTCTACTTTAAATCTTTCTAAAAACTTTATAGATTTTTTCGGCAAGCCTATATGGTCTCCTAAAAAGAAAGCTACGTTTTCTTTAAATTCTACTTCATCCCAATTTTTACCTTCTGGATCCAAATATATTAATTGAAAGTTTTCAGCAAGCTCTTTAACAACGTGCTCCCAAGCTTTTCTACAAATGTAAACTCCATAATGAGCTTCTTTACATTCTAAAAATTTTAAATGTTTTAATATTTTTAAAGCTTTAGATATAACTTCCAAAAAACCAATTTCGCTAGGATAAACTTCTTTTAACTCATTTCCATCAAATATTATTGTTGCTGGAGGTTTTGGAGGACCATCTAAGCAAGCGATAAATTTAGTATCTTTTCTTATTTGATTTGACATCATTAAAGCATTTAAAGCACAATTAGCTACAATATCCATTCTGCTTTTCCTTATTTCATCAATTTCAAATTCTCTAGTTAAACCTTTTAAACTTCTTAGTACAAAAACTCTCATAATTAGCTATAATTGATAACCATCGATTTATATTTAATAAGAAACTGTTTTGAATAATTATGACTCAAGAATATGAAAAAATAAAAGAAAAAGAAGGAAACGTATTGATAAAGGAAGGAGAAAACTATAGAATAATCGATAAAAATGAATGGATTGATATAAATATCGAAAGATATTTAAAGAAAGGATATAAAATTGTAGGAAGCAAATATAATATGATTCTTTTAAGTAATGAAAAAGGAGAATACGCAATATTTAATAGTCCGAAAAAACCTGTTTATATTAAATTAGAAGATAATGAACCTTATGAACTATTTCGCGTTGAATATTTTTAACTTTTTAAATTATGCATTGCAATAAGGTCTTCTTCAAATTCCTTTAATTCTTCTGGCACTTTTTCTTCTATAGAATCTTTTAAGCTTAAGTTTAGTTCTTTTTTTCTTTTCCAAATATAAGAATTAAATTCCAGCAGTTTTTCAGTTTTTTCCAAAAGCTTTTCATCAATTAATTTTCTATTAACTTTTCCAAAAGTTTCGTTTAAAATGTTTTTTCTATAAAGTTCTCTAAAAATAAAATCTGTAGTAGCAGGAATTATTGGAGCTAATAACTTCAAAATTTCTGAAAATACAAAGTAAAGAGTGTAAATTGCTGAATTATCGTTTTCATAAGCTCTTTTTTTACTCATTTCAATATAGTGAGAAGCAAAAATATCCCAAACAAACTTATAAATTTTTTGAACTGCTAAATTTATTTCTAACTTTTTGTAATGATTTAAAACTTCTTTTTTCAATTTCATTAATTCGCTAACAATCCATTTATCTGAAGCTTTTTCAATTTTCTTTTCAGTATACTTAAATTGAGAAATATATCTTGCAATATTTAAAATCTTTGTCAAAAAAGATTTCTGAGCTTCGATTTTTTGAAGAGAAATGTTATAATCTGCTCCAATACTTGTTTCTAAGGCAAACCAAAATCTTGCTGGCTCTGCACCAATTTCAAAAACTTGTTCAGGATAAATAACATTTCCTAAACTTTTGCTCATTTTTCTTCCCTTTTCATCTAAGCCCATTCCATTAATTATTACAATTTCAAATGCTGGTTTTCCAACTAATTGATAAACTCTTAATAAAGTATAATAAAGCCAAGTCCTTATAATATCATATCCTTGAGGCCTAATTTTTATTGAATTGAAAAGCTTTTCAAAATCTTCAGTATAATATTTAGTTAAATAAAGAATCGTAATTGAGCTATCGAACCAAGTATCTAAAGTTCTTTCATCTCCTATCCATTCATTTTTTCCGCATTTATTACATATTACATCTATTTTTTCTTTCCAAGGCTGATGATATTTGCCATCTTCGAAAAAGAAAACGTTTCCACAATTTTTACAGTACCATAAAGGAACTTCTGTTGCATAATATCTTCTTCTAGAAATTGGCCAATCTATACTAACATTTTTTATCCATTGAATTAATCTTTTCTTATACTCTCTTGGAAAAAACTTTAATTTTTTAGCAATCTTTAGAATTTCTTCTTTAAATTCTACTTGCTTAAGAAAATATTCTTTCATTGGAATTATTTCTATTTTTGTTCTGCACTTATCATGAACTGGAATGTTTTGAATTATTTCCTCTTCTTTTACTATTAGCCCTTCTTTTTTCAAATCTTCGACAATTTTTTCTTTAACTTCGGAAATATTTAAATTAGTATATTTGCTTCCGACATATTTACCTTCTTTATCTATAACAATTTTTGGTTCAATTTTTTCTTCATTCAAAATTCTAACATCATCCAAATCTCCATAACTACAAACCATCATTATTCCTGTTCCAAAATTTGGGTCTATTTCTTTTCTTTCAATTATAGGAACTTCAAAATTAAAAATTGGAACAATAGCTTTTTTACCTTTTAATTTTTTATACCTTTTATCTTTTGGATTATAAGCTATTAATCTGCAAGCTTCTAAAAGTTCTGGCCTAGTAGTTGCTATTATTAAATCTTGATTTTCGACTTTAAATTTTATGTAATAAAGTTTTCCTTTAACTTCTTCTCTTTCTATTTCGCTTAAAGCAATAACTGTTCTACATCTAGGACAATAAATTGAAGGTTTTTCTGCTTCATATATTAAACCTTTTTTGAATAATTCAATAAAAGTTTTTTGAGTTAGTGCTCTGTATTCTTCGCTATCAGTAAAATATGGATTATCTATTTCAGCAGAAATTAAAAACCTTTTCATTATGTTTTTCATTCTTTCTACATACTTATCTAAAGCAGTCTTACATATTTCCAAAAATTTTTCTCTTCCAACTTCGTCAATTTTTATTCCTTCATATTTTTCAACATACCACTCAACTGGAATGCCGTTTCTATCAAAGCCCATTGGATAAATTACTTTATAACCAAACATTCTAAAAATTCTTGCAACTATATCTTGAAAAGCATAACCTAATGCAGCTCCAATATGCCAAAAAGGTCCTGGATATGGAGGAGGAGTATCTATAATGACAAGCTTTTTACCTTTATATTCAATTTTTTCTTCTTTCCATTTTTCAAGCATTTGTTCTTCAATACTTTTATCCCAAATTTTTGGAAGCATAATTATCTATTCTTTAAAATAAGAGTAATTAGAAATATCAAAAAATTGACAATTACTATTACTGCTCCGCTAGTAATATTTAAAGAATAACATATAATTACTCCTGTAAAAGAGGAAAAGAACCCAAAAAATAGAGAAAGTAATTTGTAATTTTTTAGATTATTCGATAAATTTCTTGCTGAAGCTGCAAGCAAAGCTATTAATCCTGATATTAATAATCCGCCAACAAATTTTATTCCTAATGCTACCAATAAAGATAAAGAAATCAAATATATTGATTGATATTTTCTAACATTAATTTTTTCAGAGTATGCAAGCTCTTCGGAAATAGAAATTAAAAGTAATTTATCGTATGTAAATACTAAAACAATTAACAAAATTAAAGAAATTACTATTACTATAACTGCTTCAGAAAAATTTATCTTAAATATATCTCCTATTAATATTTCATGTATTTTTTCTTCTTCTATAAAAAGAAAAGTAAAGGCCAGTGAAGAGGAAAAAAGAATTGCAATTATAGTTTCTATACTTAATTTAGTAAATTTTTCTAGATACCAAATTATAAAGGCAGAAAAAATTAGAAAAATAAAAGCTGAAAGCGAAACATCAAAACCGAAAATTAGACCTATTAAGGCTCCGGGCAAAGCTAAATGAGATAATGGATCTGCAACTAAAGTCATTCTTCTCGACAAAATTAAAGAGCCTAAATAGCTGGTGCTAATTCCTAAAATTACTGAAGTTATTAAGATTGTTAAATTAATGTCCATGATAATGTTTATAAAATTTAAGTTCAGTAGCATACAACTTTTCAAGGTTTTTAGGATTTAAAACTTCTCTTGGTTTTCCTTGACATATAGGACATTTATTTAAACAAATTACATAATCTGTAATTTTGCTTACAACACTTAAATCATGAGTAACTAAAATTATTGAAAGTTTTTCTTTTTCTTTCAATTCCTTTAAAATTTCATATATGCTTTTCTTACTTTTTTCATCTATTCCTGTTGTTGGTTCATCAAAAAGCAAAACATCTGGTTTTCCTAATAAACTCCAAACTATTAGAACTTTTTGAAATTCTCCAGAAGAAAGAATGCCTAGTTTTTTATTTAAAAGTTCTTCTATTTCAAAAATTTTGATTAGCCTTTGAAAATCTTCTTTTTTAAATTTCTTTAAATTTAAAAAATCATTAACTGTAATAGGAACTTCTCTAAAATATGGAACTCTTTGAGGTACATAACCTATTTTTATTCCCTTTTTCCATTCTATTTTACCTTTATAAGGAAAGATTCCTATTAAAGTTTTTAGTAAAACGGTTTTTCCTGCACCATTCGGACCTAAAATTGTTATTATTTCGCCTTGTTTTAAAGAAAAATTTAAATTATAAATTATTTTTTCTCCATCTAATTCAACAGTTAAGTTTCTTACTTTAAGAATTATTTCTTTCATAATATTTATGTTTAGCGGTTACTTATATGAAACTGTATTTAATTTTTTAGTTAATTTTGTCTCCTCTTACAATTTTTTAGCAATATTTGTTTTATCCTTTCTAGAAACTTTATTCGCTCCCTTACCAAGCGAAATAGTCTTGCCTTTTGCAGGATTTTGGGCATGGAAACAAAGTAATTTTTATTTAGCAATAATAGCAATTATAGTTGGAGCCTTAGGAAATACTCTAGGCTCATTACCTCTTTATTATCTTGGCTATTTAGGAAGAAACTATATAGAAAAATATGGGAAGTATTTCTTTATTAGAAAAGATAGATTAAAGTTTGTTGAAAGTTGGTTTAATAAAAATTCTATGCTAACAGTATTTTTTACAAGATTCATTCCAGGAATAAGAAGCTTAGTTTCCATTCCAGCAGGAATTTTTAAAATGAAACTAAAAAAATATTTAATTTTAACATTTTTAGGATTTTTAATTTGGAATAGCATACTCGTATCTTTAGGTTTTTACTTTGGAGAATATTGGGAAAGTTCCTTGAAATATTCTTCCCAAATAGAAAATTTTGCTCTATTAATTTTCTTTGCTGTAATACTTTACTTAGTTTTAAAATATTTAATCTAAAAAAACTCTTGTAATATTAATTATTTCAAAGCTTTCTCCAATTTCCTGAAGTTTACTTTCCAATTCATTCATTTCATTCTCTTTATCTTCTACAATTTTTTCTACAATTAAAGCCTCTAATCCAAAAACAAAAGGTTTTCTTTCAATTTTTTCAGGCTTTATTTTTTCTTTTATTACACTCTCTAATTCTTCTATACTTTTATTTTCTGGAACTATTCTAATTGTAACAATTACTTTCCCCATTAAAATAATTATTTAAAATATTTAAGGTCCTTCGAAACCGCATTTAGGACATTTATATTTATTGAGTCTAGACTTACAAACTCTACATCTAACAATTTCCACTTCTAAACAATTTGGGCAAAAAAATCTAGAAAAGTTTTCTCCTATTACTATTTTCGAATTGCAAGTACTACAAACTAATACCATAAATTAATATTTTATAAATTTTTATGGTTAAAAAAAGTAAAGCCTCTTTATAAAAGTAAAACTTTTTGAAGCGAAACAGTTTAATAATTTTTGGCTTATATCTTTATTCTATCGGCGAAACCTTAGCTGGAACACAAAGCATTCTTACAGGCTTAGGACTTATGGGAATAAGAGATGCGATAAAAAGAATTGAAAAAAATCTTAAAAATTAAACTAAGAATTTTTTAAGAATTCTTTTAGCTTGAAGTAAAAATTCTTCTTTTAAATTTTTAACAGTATCTAAATTAGAATGATAAAAAGTATAATATTCTTTTAGTTTTTCTTCAGAAAAAATTGAAGAGAGTAAAAAGGTTTTGTTAAGTATTTTTTCAAAGTTTCGAATTGGAAAAGCTAGCCATAAAATTTCTCTATTCTTAAAAATTTTAGAAATAGTAAATCCAACGCTATCAACTACTAAAATCCTTTTAGAAGAAAAAATTAAATCTTCATATTCTTTTTCAAAAACTCTATAACCATATCCCCAATAAGGATTTTCAAAAGAAAGTTCTTCTGAACCACTTAAAATAAAAAGATTATTTTTTAATAGTTCCGGATGTTCTTTTATTAAAGAGATTATTACAGCAATTCCGCTACTATTATCAACAGCTCCATTTAATACAGTATCAAAATGAGAAAAAATAAGGAATTCGGGATTTTTTAAATTTCCTATTAAAATATTTGCACTTCTAAATCTTTCTTTCAAAACTTTAACTTTTATTTTTACATCTTCTTCAAGAATTTTGTTCAAATCTTTTCTAGCTATTGCAACAGAAGGAGCATTATAAAAAGATGGCAAAGAAATTTCTTTACAGTATGGATTAAAATTTATATTTGGCTTATTATCTTCGTAATAAATAGAATTTACAATATTTTTATTTTCAATTTTTCCAGATTTAAGTCCGGAATTTTCAAGGTTTACTTTAACATTAGCCTTAATTTTTCCTTTTGGAATTTTATTTTTAAATTTTTGTAGCTCAAAACTTATATCTTTTAAAACTTCTCCTGTAAGATAATTTAAAAACTTCTCTTCGTTTTTTCCTCTAATAGGATAAAATATTGAAAATTTTTTTATAAGCTCTATCATAAATACATTACTTCTTTGTGTTTGAAATAGCTTGTTGTATAATAACTTCAATTACATATTTTATGAAAACTTCTATCGCTCTATTCTGATTTTCTAGTAAAGATTCACTTTCATTTAAAACTTCTAAAATTCTTTCTTCAATTTCTTTTGCTAAACTTCCTTCAAAAGTAACATATTGAGATAAATCTTTTGGTAAGTTTCTCAATTCGTTCTTCACTTTTCTTTTTTCTTTTTCGCTTAAATTCTTTGGAATATAATTTTCAGAAATTCTCGGATTTTCAGGAATTTCTGGAATAGTAAAAGGTAAGTATCTGCCTGTTTCGATGTTTTTATTAACCTCTGATAAAGTTTTTCCTAGATTAGAGCTTATATCTACTGTTCTAAAGTTATCTAGAATAAAACTCTCAATATAAGGAAATGTAGGAATAATATTTGAATAATAAAATTCGCTGGATGGTCTAAAATCTCTATTTATGAGTTCTTCACTACAAACTTTTAAATTGCTACTTTCATAACATTTTTTATTGTCAAATCGTAAAGGAATATCAAACCCATCATCGTTTTTTATAAATAGTAGTTCTGGATAGTTACCTTTTTCTATGTATTTTAGAGAGATTTTTTTGAAAAGGTAGTCTAAGTCTATTGATTTAACTTCAAATAATTCTTCAGTTAATTTTAATAATTGATAAGGACTAAGTTCTCTTCCATCTTCAAAAATTACTTTTACAGAAGGATTATTTAAAGGTTTCATATGTTCTAGTCCTCTTATTTCAAATCTAGTTAGTTTATTATCATGTATTAAGTATCCCTTTCTTATTATATCGGAATTGTTTCTATGATAAGGAAGTCTAAGGTAAGAAGCTAGAACTCTTTCCTTTTCTAAGTATTTAGCTAAAGATGATAATAGAAATACTTCGTAATTAGGAAGTGGAAAAGGTCTTAAAAGTAATAATGAATTTGAAGGTAATAGTCCTAAAATTGTTTCTTGATTTTCGCTTAAATTATTTTTATAAATTCTAGCTTTTTCTTCTATTTCTCTTACTTTTCTTTTTGCATTATTTAAACTTTCAGTCAGAGGAACTACATAAAGAAAGTCATAAATTAGTTTAATTTTTTCTTCGGGGGTTTTAGGCTCTTTTACCCACCCCCGAAATTGTTAAGTTAAATAGAAATAAATAAAAAAGTAAACACATCCAATGTATCCAATGTATTGAAGCTAATTTTCTATGATTCATAAAGTTAATTAATATTATCGAAAGCTTTTAAAACTTTTCGGTTATTCTTGAGCTAATTAAAAATTATGGACCCGTAGCTCAGCTTGGATAGAGCGCCAGCTTGCGGAGCTGGAGGTCGCGGGTTCAAATCCCGCCGGGTCCGAGTATTATACTTTTATTTAATATTTATGGAAAAGGAAAAAATAAAGGAAATAGAAATAGAAGCAACAGAAGATGGACCTTATCTAATAAAGATAAATGGGAAAGTAGAAACTGCTTTATGTAGATGTGGAGGCTCTCAAAGTAAACCATATTGTGATGGAACACATAGAAAAATAAATTTCAAAGCTGAAAAAGAAGTTATAAAACTTCTTTAATTTTATTTTTAAATATATAAATTTCTTTCAAAAAATCTTCTTGATAAGTTGAAATTTTACTTCTCATTTCCAAGCTTAAGATAGAGAAAAACTTTAAATACTTATCGAATTTATCATCTTTATCTATTAGTTCGTCAAAAAGCATTTTTTCTTTTTGAGATAAAACTTCAGAAATCTTTTTGTAAACATTTTCAATTATTTCTTCATAATTTATTTCTTCAAACTTAAATCCTTCTTTAATTTTCTTTAATCTTTCCTTTCTTTCTTCTTTTTTCTCTTTTAAAATTAAAACCTGTCTTAAAGCATTAATAAGGTTTTCTAAAGTTATTTGAGAAATCGGCAACCTTTTTATTGGCAAGGAAATTTCTAAATTAGATAAATCTATTGTTGGCAATTCTAATATTTCTCTAATTTCTTCTTCTATTTCTTGATTTCTTGGAAATAGAGTTTCCAACTTTAATTTTAAAAGGAAAACTGCAATGTATAAAACTTTTGCAGGAATTCTAAAATCTAAATCTTGAGCTTTTCTAACATATTCTATAAACTTATCAGCTAAAATAGAAATATCCAAATTCCAAGGATCTAATTGCTCCTCTTCTACTATATAATACAAAAGCTTTTCCCAATTACCGCTTTCAATTATTTCTTTTATCATATTTTTAAGGTTAAGATTTTTGATTCTCCGTCTTCCATAGTAACTCCATAAAGAACGTCTGCATACTTAATAGTAACATCGTTATGAGAAATAACTATTAATTGAGTGTTTTTTGATATTTCTTTTAGCAAGTTTGCAACTCTTTCGCTATTTATTTTGTCTAGTGCTGCATCTACTTCATCTAGAGCATAAAATGGAGTAGGCTTATACATTTGTAAAGAAAGTAAAAATAGCAGGCTAACTAAACTTTTTTCTCCTCCAGAAAGAGAATCTAATTCTACAAAGCCTTTATTAGGAAACTTTACTTTAATTAATAATCCGCTATCCAAATCTTCTGGATTTTCTAATTCAAGCTTTGCCTCTCCTCCAATCAAACTATTAAATAATCTGTTAAAATGATATGAAACTATGTTTAAAGTGTTGTAAAAAACTTCTCTTCTTTTTCTTTCTATTTCGTTTATCATTTCAATAATTTTTCTTTTTTCTTCAACTATTTTATCAAACTTTTGCTTTAAAACTTCAAATTCTTGCTTTATTTTTTCATATTCATCTATTGCTTTAAAGTTTATTGGTCCTAATGTTTTCAATTCAGCATAAACTTTATCATAAGTTTTTTCAAGTTCTTCTAAACTTTTATCTATATATTCAAAATCTTTATACTTTTCTAATTCGGCTCTTAAATTTTCTATTTCAGCCTCTATTTTTGCATTTTTTATTTTTATGCTGCTTATTTTATTCTGCAAATTTATTTTCTCTTCTACTAACTTTTTTCTCTCCTTCCTCAATTTTTCCAATTCTTTTTCATCTATAGAAACTTCTAAAGTAATTTCACTGCTTACTTTTATTTTTTTAAGCTTTTGCTCTAAAATCATTACTTCGGCTTCTAATTCTTTAATTTTTTCTTCTAACTCTTTAATCCTTTTTCTATATTCTTCTATTTCTCTTTCTTTTGGCAATGCTTTTTTTACAAGATATCCACCAGTAACTGCCCCACTTCTTTCTATTAAATCTCCATCTAAAGTAACCATTCTAACTTTTCCTATTCCAACTCTTTTAGCAACTTCTAAATCTTTAATTATTAAAGTATTACCAAAAACAAATTCAAAAGCTGGTTCAAACTTTTTATCAAATTTTATTAGATCGCTTGCTACTCCGATTACTCCTTCTATATCCAAATATTTATCAATTCTTTTATATTGAATTTTGTCTAAAGGCAAAAATGTTGCCCTTCCAATTTTTTCTCTTTTTAAAAATTCTATACAAAACTTTGCGGTTTCAAAATCTTCAACAACAATATCAAACAAATGATTAGCAGCTGCAACTCTTATTGCAATTTCATATTCTGGCTCTACTTTCATTAAAGAAGCAATTGTTCCATAAACTCCTCTAATATTTAAACTTAAAATTTCTTTTACTGCTAAAGGTTCTTCTTCGCTAATTGTTTGAAGCTTATCTATTAAAGATATTAATCTTTGTATTTCATTTCTATAAGTTTCAATTAAATTCCTTTTGAAAATTAATTCGCTACTCAATTTTTCATATTCAGCCTTTTCCTTTATTTTTTCTAAGCTTTCAAAAACTTTCTTAAACTCTTTTTCCTTTTTTTCAATTTCTACATCTACTTTTTCTAATTGTTCATTAATTTTATTTATTTGCTCTTCTAATTGTCTTATTTCTTCTAAATTTTTATTTATTTGAAACTGCAAATTTTCTATTTTTTTAATTATAATAGATTTTCTCAAAATATTTAATTGTTTTTCTAATTCTCTATACTTTATTGCAAGGTTTCTTTGTTCTTCAACTTCTTTATATCTCTTATACTTTTCATTTATTACTAATTCGATTTCTTTTAATCTGTTTTCAATTTTTTCTAAATCTTGCAAAGCCTTTTCCTTTCTTTCATTATATTCATATATTCCCGAAAGTTGGTCTATAATACTTCTTCTTTCCTTTTCACTCATTTCTATAACTTTTGCAACATCTCCTTGCAAAATTATGTTATAACCATCTGGCCTTAAATTTACTGAAGATAAAATTTCTAATACTCTTTCTCTTGTAACAGTTTCCCCGTTAATTTTATAAAGAGTATAACCTTTTCTATTAACTTTTCTTGTAATAGATACTTCATCAGCATCTATAGGAATTTTTCTTTCAGTATTATCTAAAATTAAAGTAACGCTTGCAACTTCTGCAGCTTTCTTTTTTTCATTACCTTTAAAAATTAGTTCGCTTAACTTTTCAGCTCTCATTTGTTTAGCAGAAATTTTACCTAAAACAAAGCAAATTGCATCTATTATATTGCTATTATGAACTATTATGTTGTTAGCGATAAAATTGTGATGAGGATTAATTGTTAAATCATAAACCCATTGCTCATTTTTAATTTCTTTTATTTCAGTTATTTCATCCCAATAAATATCTGAAGTAGCTAATAAATACAAAAATAATAATATTTGCTCTGCAATGCCACTTTCTTTAATTTTATAATTTTTTAAAATAAAGTTTAAAACTCTTTTTAATCCTTTTCTAGTATATTGGCATCTTTTTTCATAATAAGCTGCTAGTGTTGGACATTTACTTCTTACTTTTTTAACATTTATTTTTAACTCTTTAACAAGTTTTCTGAAAAGAATTTCTACATTAGGAATTATATCGAGAGAAGTATAACTTTTACTTTCAATTTTTTTAATTTCATTTATTCTTTTTCTCTTTTCTTCATTTTTTAAATTTAAAAATTTAGCAATTTTTTTAACATTATCTATTCCAGAAATAGATACTACATAATACTTCTTTTTTCTTACTTTCTTTTCTCTTAAAAAGCCGACAATTCCAAATCTTAATAACAAAGTTATTATACTATTGGCAAGCTCTTTATTTTTTGTAGTTAAGCATATTTTATCCTTAGAAATATATCCATCTCCATCTATTAGTGCTGACAAGAAATTTGAAATAACAGCATTAGAAGAAGTTAATATTTGATAAGACACACTTTTATTTTTAGCATTAATGCCTTTATGAAAACCAAAAACTCTTTCCAAATATTTTTGCAAAGCTGAAGAATAAATAATTACATTATAACAATTTTTCTTATACTTTAAAACTTTTGCTTCAACATTAAATAATTTTTTAGAAATTTTTAAAAAGTCTTTAATCATTTCTTTGCTAGAGCAAGGAAATCTTATTTGACTCGAACTTTTTAAAGAGCTTCCTTCAGAAATTAAATATCCTAAAAATCTTGCAAGCTCTTTTGTCATTTTCCAAACCACTTTAATTTTTTTTCTTTGATTTTTACACTTTATTTCTTTTATCACTTTTTGCAATTCTATTTTTTCTTTTTCTAATATTTTTTTAAGATAATAAAAGTTTGTTGATTGTTTATTTAAAATTCCTTTTATAACACTTATTGGAACTTCATAAAATTCTGAAACTTTTTTCCAACTTTTCAACTCCTTTTTTCTTTTTCTCAAAATATTTTCTATTTTCTTAGAATATGGCACATATATTTTATCTTCAAGCTTAAAATCAACAGTTAGATTATCATTAAAATTTTTTATTCTAATTCTTCTAGGAATAGCTATTTTTGTACCAACTTTTAATTCTTTTGCAGAAACAGATTTAATTACAGAATTTTCAATAGTAAAAAAAGGGTGGTCTGAAGTAGCTCTTATTTCTCTTCCCGTTTTAGTTTTTATTTCAAATACTTTATCTACTTTTCTTTTAATAAAAGCTTTAACTTTTGATTTTTCTATTTCTAGAGTAAAAGGGTTAAGAGATAAAACTTCAATGTTAAGAGGATTACCTTCCAAAATAATTTCATTTTCCAATATTTTTGGTTTACCAAAAAGAAAAGATTTTTCAACTATTTCTTCTATTCTTTCTAATTTTCCATTAGCTAATAATATTTGGGCTTTACCATCTATACATTTTCCAGAACCATTAGGACCAACAATAAGATTTAAGCCTTTTAGAAAAGGAATAATCGTTTTTCTGTTAAAACTTTTAAATCCTTGTAAAATAAGCTTTTTAATGTAAACCATAATAGTAATAAACGGCGTTTATTAATAGAGAGTATTTTAAAAGGATTATAGCCATTAATTTATGACAAATTATAAAGAAATTGAAAGTTTTGTCGAAAGCCTATTTAGTGATAAAAGTACTATTGAAGAGGTTATAAAGTTTGTCATGAATTTAAAACAAAATTGGATTATTGAGAAAATTATTTCAAATTTGGCGGAGACTGCTTATTATTTGGCAAATGAAGAGGTTTTAATTGAAGTTATAAAAGTTATCAGAAGATATGATGATTTAGCTGCTGAAATGGTTACTTCAAATTTAGCTGAGATTGCTCGGTATCTAAGAAACGAAGAGGTTTTAAATGAGGTTTTAAAGGTTATCAGTAATTATAGGGGTTTTGTTGCTGCAAAAATAGTTAAAAAATTGGCACAAAATGTCAAAAACTCTAAAAATATAGAGGATTTGAAATTCTTGTGCGAAGTTTTTAATAATAATGAGTTCGTAAAAACTATGAAAAAATGTAATAATTTGGTCTGCGAAATTCTTGTTGAAGATTTAGCAGATTTTGCTTATTATGTAAAAGATAAGGAAGTTATAAACAATATTTTAGAAGCTACTAAAGAATATGAAGACCGGATTTCTACAAGAATTTTTAGAATTTTAAAACAAATAGCTGAATATTTTAAAGATCGTAAAATAGATATTAAGAAATTAAATGAATTTATAGAAATATTTAAAAATAAAAAAGTTGGAAATACTATAGTATTTTCCAATATTACTCCAGAAGAAATAATAAAACATTATGAATTAATAAAAAATGAAGGAGTAGAAGGAGTAATAAAAATTTCAATAGGAAAAATTTTAGGAATAAGCCCTTACGATATAAACTTTTATGAAAAATTAAAAGAAAAAAGTAAAGAAATTGGAATAGATCTTTCAAAATTAACTACTGCAGAAATTCTTTA
>JAVYKI010000007.1:0-36211 GCA_038742305.1 Candidatus Aenigmatarchaeota archaeon | reverse complement strand
AGTAAAGATGGAGAAATTGAAAATTTAATAGCTAATTATGAAAAATTAAAAGATTATTTAATAATAGCTTTGATAGGTTCTAAAAATCCTGAAAAATATAAAACTGCTTATAGTATTATAAGTAAATTAGTTGGTAAAGAAAAATTAGATAATGCTAAAAAAGTGCTTGAAAAAGAAAGTGAGTTAAGATATCAAATATTTAAACTTTATAAAGAAAATAAAACAGAAAAAATTACAGAGCTGTTGGAAATTTTTGCTTTAGAAAATAATATTGAAGATCTGTATGATATAATTCAAACTATAAAAGGTTACAAAGAAGGAATAATTAAAGGAAATTATTTAATTGGATTTTATGGAAAACATCCAGTCAATATGTTTTCTAATTATTCAACGATGTGTTGTGCCCTATTACCAAATGGAAAAGATAAAAGTGCGGCAATAACTTATACATTAGACCCAAGAATTATAACTATTGGTTATTCTTTTGTTGAAGATTTTGAAAGAGGAAAAGAAATTGATGCTGTAAGAGAAAAAGGAGAATTAGATGGATTAGTTATAGGATATATTGCATTGTATAATGGAAAGCCAATATTAATTGTTGATAGTGTTGAAGGTGGTAGAGCTTTTAGAACATATTTAGAAAGAAACTTTGGAAAAATAGAAAGTGATATAAAAAGAGTTGCAAGGGAAATAGGAGTGAAATACATTTTATACAACGCGAATGCTTCTGGTGAAACTCCGAAAGTGTTTTTAAATTTGCTAAAAAATTACAGCAGCCCGAAAACAGAAATAATTTTTATTGAAATGATAAGCAAAAAAGGAATACCTTATATAAACGACTTTGAACAATATCTAGAAGCTTTTGGAGGATGGAATATTCCAATAGGAGTAGTAAAAGGATATTTATACAAAATATAAAATTGATTAAAGAAACATAAATTTTTCAAGTTTTTAGAGTTGAGTCCAAGGATTGAGAAGATATTAAAAGGGGTATAATGGAAATTGAAAATTCAGCTCCTGAAAAGAATATAAGGCAAAGGCAAGATGAAGAAGATATTAAGGAGATTTTTACTTATAAAAAAGCTGTTTGCTTAATAGTTAAAGAGAAAAATAGTGGAAAATAATTGCTTATACAATAGGTGCAACATTAGAATTTTCCATACTTATATTTTGATGAACATTACGGAAAAAAGATTCTTTTTATATAAAGTCTACTGCAGTTTTACCTAGTTATAAAGGAAAAAGGAATTGGAACTCTCTTGAAAAGAATTTTAATAGAAGTTCTAGAAAAAGAGGTTATAAAAGAATAACTTCTCGCTCAACTAACGAAATTATCAAAAAGATAAATGAAAATTTAGGTTTTAAAAGTATAAAATACTTTAAAAAGTGGGTTGGATATAAAGATGCATACTATATGGAGCTAATTATTTCTTAGCACTTTCATTAATTTATGGAATTAAAAGAAGTAAAATTAAAAATAGAAAGTTTGCTTTTTGCATCATATAAGCCTTTAACTATTGAAGAAATTTCTAAAATTATAAATATAGATAAAGAAACTGTTAAAAAAGCTTTAAATGAATTAATAGAGGAATATAAAAATAGAGCTATAGAAATTGCCGAAACGCCAGAAGGTTACGAACTTAGAATTAAACCAGAATTTAGAAATGAAGCTTCTAAAGTTGCAATAGGTTATGACTTAAGTAAAGGAATGCTAAAAACTTTGGCACTAGTTATTTATAAAAATCCTATAAAGCAAAGCGAAATAATAAAAATTCAAGGAAATAGAGCTTACGATTATATTAGAAAATTAGAAAGCAAAGGATTAATTAAAAGCAAAAAAGTTGGAAAAACAAAATTAATTTATTTGAGCGAAAACATTGAAAAATATTTTGGATTAAGTCTAAAAGAAATAAAAGAGAAAATAGAAAGTATAATTAAACAAGAAAGTTAATATAATGAAAATATTAATGTTACTAAATCCTTGGAAAGATTTAGATAGTCAAATAGATTTTGCTTTAGAAAATGGGTTTGACGGAATAGAAATAGTTTTAGAAGACGATACAAAAAATATTTTTCTAAACAATCCAAAAGAATTTCTTAAAAAGTTAAAATTTACTCATGTATTTCATTTAGACCATTCTTACAATATTTTTAGAGAAAAAGATTATGAGGAGCTTAAAAATATTCTAAAACATATAGACAGCTTTTCTGTTTTGCATTTAAATGCTGAAAAGCAACAATTCGATGAATTTATAGAAAGAGTTGAAAAACTGAAAAGTAGATATATATTAATAGAAAATTTAGCTCATTCAATGGAAGATTTGGAATATTTTCTAGAAATTTCAAATTTAAATTTAACTTTTGATTTATCTCATGCTTTTTCTTTTAATACAGAAAGTAAAGTCCTAAACTTTCTCAATAAAAATTTAGATAGAATAATGCATTTTCATATTTCAGATTGCATTTATTTTACTCATTCTCATTTTCCTTTTGGTTATGGAATTTTACCATTAAAGAAAATAGTTGAATTTTTAAAAAGAAAAAATACTACTGTAACAATAGAATTAATAGATTCTCAAATTCCAGAAATTGATTATCCAATTTCTCTCAACATTCTAAAAAACTTATAATAATATTATGCTTAAAAAACTTTGTCCCATATGTGGAAACCAAACTGAAATATTTGTAGAAGGGATTTGTTTAGATTGTTATAGAAACGAATTTTTAAAGAAAAATAAAGTTAATACTAAAATAAAAATTTTCCAGTGCAAATATTGTGGCAAGTATTCTATTTCTAAAAAATATCTTTTTTATACTTTTGAAGAAGCTTTAAATCATTACATAAAGCATAACAAAGATTACAAGTTTGAAAATGCAGAAGTAATTCTTGAAAATGAAAAAATAAAAATTTATAGAGATAATATTTTACTTTTTGCTTTTGATTTGGAAGTTGAAATTAAACCTTTTTCTTGTAAATTTTGCATAATGAAAAATAGTGGATATAAGCAAGCAATAATTCAATTGAGAACGAACAAAAATTATAAATTGTTAGATGAAATTGGAAAAATTGTTGAAGAAAACTCTTATAATGATTTCTATTCTTTTATTTCAAGAGTTGAAAAAAGTGAAAAAGGAATAGATGTTTATATTGGTTCTAAAAAAGTTGCTTACAAAATTTTGAAAAATTTTGAAAAGAAGTATGGAATAAGTTATAAAATATCTAGAACTTTAGTTGGAGTAAAAGAGGGAAAAAAAGTTTATCTTGATACTATACTTATTAAAAATGGAGATTAGATTAGCTAAAGAAGATGAGAAATATGGAATAGTAGATTCTTTTTATAGCGGAGATAAAGTAAAAGTTATATTAGATGACGGAACTGAAATGATGTGTAGAATAGCTGGTAGAGTAGCAAGAAAGTTTTGGGTAAAGGTTGGAGATATAGTTTTAGTAAAGCCTTGGATTACAGGAAAAAGAGGAGATATAATTCATGTTTATACTCCAGTAGAAGCTCAGTGGCTAAAGAAAAACGGATACATTAAAAACTTGCAAGTATAATGTTTGAAGAATTTGAAGTTTTTTCAAAAGTTTTTGATGAAACTACTTTAAAAGCCCTTTATTATTTAAGAAATTCTAGAATTTTAAAGGGAATTGTGGGAATAGTAAAAGAAGGGAAAGAAAGTGTTGTATTTAGTGCAAAAGATTTTAATAATAACTGGATTGCCATAAAAATTTATAGAATTTTGCATATCGATTTTAAGCAAATGTACAACTTGCTAATTATAGATTCTAGATACAAAAGAATAAAAAGAGATAGAAAAAATGTTGTATTTTCTTGGTGCAATAGAGAATATAGAAACTTGGCTTTAGCATATAAAAATAAAATAACTGTTCCAAAACCTTTAGGCTCTTATGCAAATGTCTTAGTAATGGAGTTTGTTGGAGAAAACGGAATTTCTGCACCTCTTCTAAAAGATGTAGAGCCAAATTATGAAATTTATAAAAAGATTATTGAAAACTTGAAAAAATTAAAAAGCATTGGATTATCTCATGGAGATTTAAGCGAATATAACATTTTAGTTAAGGAAAATATTCCATACTTTATAGATTTTAGCCAAGGTGTTAGAGAAGATTCTTTAGTTTTTGAAGAGCATTTTAAAAAGGATTTAGAAAATATAAATAAATTTTTTTCTAAATATTTAGATTCTAATCTTTTAGTTTATGAAATATAAATATTTTTATTAATTTATGGTGCAATACCACGATGAAATAAAGGGAAGAAGGCCTACAGGAGCAAAGTTTATACCTCATTATAAAGTAAAGAAGAAATATCATTTAGGCGGAGACTTTATTTGGCCACAATTAAGTGAAAAGGAAAAAAGAATAAAGAAAAGAACAAAAGGAGGAAATTATAAAGTAAAGTTAAAAGAAATTGTTTATGCAAACGTTTTTGATGGAAAAAGTTATAGAAAAGTTAAAATTTTAGATGTTGTAAAAAACGATGCTCATCCTCTTTATGTAAGAAGAAAAATAATAACAAAAGGTGCAATAATAAAAACTGAAATTGGTTTAGCAAAAGTTACTTCAAGACCTTCTCAGCATGGAGTAGTTAATGCAATATTAATAGAAAAACATATTTAAGCTTTAAATAAGTAATTTTAAAATGGACAATAGACCTTTAGATGCACTAGAAAAAAGCAAAGGAAAGAAAATAATAGTAAAGCTTAAGAGTGGAGAAGAAATAACTGGAAACTTAGTGGCAGCGGATATTCATATAAACTTATGGTTGCTAGATGCAGAAATAAACGGTCAAGAAAAGAAGAAGGTAAATTCTTTATTAATAAGAGGAGATAGTGTTAGCTACGTAATAACTGAATAATATGACTAAAGGAACTCCTTCATTTGGAAAAAAAGCTAGGAAAGTATTGCATATAAGATGTAGAAGATGTGGAAGAACTTCTTATCATGTTAGGAAAAAAAGGTGTGCATATTGTGGATATCCAGACCCAAAATGGAGAAAATATTCTTGGCAAACAAAAGTTAATGGAAGAAGAAGGTTTTAATTAGAGAGTTCTTTATAAATTCTGCTTTTGTTTTCCTTCTTACTAATATCTAGTTTCAATAAAAACTTTGCTATTCTTTTATATTTATCTAAATATTCTTCCTGTAGTATTCTGTTTTCTTGTATATATTTAATCATAGCTTTATCTCCTTTCTTTTTGAAAAAGTCAAAAATTAAGTATTTCGTAATTACTTCTATTAAAAAGGCTAATTTAAATTTTTCTTCTTTGTCGTTTTCGGAAAGGAAAAACTGTTTAATGCTAGGATTAATAGAAAAAAACAAGTAGTGAAAAATTTCTTCAGTAATACAATATTTAAGCTCCTCTTTAGTCCTTTTACTACGAATGTAAATTATATTATTTTCAAAATCATAAGCACAATCATATCCTTTTTTATTAATCTCTACTTTTGGTTGCTCAACTTTTACCCCCAAATATTCTGAAACATCTTTATATAACTCATTAAATAATTCTAAAATATTTTTTCTATTAACTTTTAGAGTTGTTTTCATAATTAACTTGGCTAGATTTTTTAATTCTTATATAAATTCCTCTATATTTGTCGCTTTCTATAAAATTTATTCTATGGCTTTTAGGATCGAATTCATATATTTCCTGTACTACACTACCATCTCTTTTAGGAGAATGTGTTATGATCTTATTTCCTTCTTTGAGAGCAAAAATAAAATATGGACAACTAAAACATTTTACTCCTTCCTTAAATAATGAACCCCTATATTCTCTTTTCTCTAAAGTTCCTACGGAATTTTCTAAAACTATCTTCAGAATATCACTACTCCTATTGTATCTATCGAGAAAGACTCCTCCTGTTTCTAAACTAATTTCCACTTCCCCTCTTTTATTCTTATGTATTTCTACATTTTCAGCTTCAGCAACTAGAACATAAGGATGTCCTTCTTTATACAAACACCCTACAATAGCTCTTACATCAAATCCCTGTTTTTGAGTATTTGAATTAGTCTTTCTAGTCATAACTATCTAATAGTTACAGTTCTAATGTATTCATATATGAATAACAAAAAGAGTAAACAATAAAGTATAAAAAATAAGTTTTTATAAAAAATTCCTGCAGGGGTTATAGGGAATTAAACCCCACCCCCGAAAAATTCTTTAAGAAAACTAATATAACTATAAATAATAACAACTTCCAATGATATATATTAACATTTAATCTAGCACTAGACATAAAATTATTTGTTGTGTAAGGTATTTATATCTTTTTATGAAATATGAAGAGCTAGGTCTAAAAGTAGGATTAGAAATTCATTTTCAGCTCGAAACTTCTAAAAAACTTTTTTGCTCTTGTTCTACAAAAATGCAAGAAAAAGAACCAATAGCTTTTGTAACAAGAAAACTTAAGCCAGTTTATTCTGAACTTGGAGAAATAGATGCTGCTGCTCAATATGAATATTTAAGGAATAGAACTTTTGTTTATGAAGTTTTTAAAAACGAAAGTTGCTTGGTAGAATTGGACGAAGAACCTCCTCATGATGTTAATGAAGAAGCTTTAAAAGTTGCATTACAAGTTGCAAAGCTTTTTAATTGTTATATTCCAGAAGAAATTCATGTAATGAGAAAAATTGTTATAGATGGAAGTAATGTTTCTGGTTTTCAAAGAACAATGATTGTAGGATTAAATGGATATTTTGAATATAAAGGTAAAAAAATTCCTATAACTCAAATTTGTTTAGAAGAAGATGCCGCAGCAATAGATAAAATTGAAGATAACAAAGTTTATTATAAATTAAACAGATTAGGAATTCCTTTAATAGAAATTGATACTGGAATATTAGAAGGGCTTGAACCAAAGGAAATTGAAGAAATAGCATTTCAAATTTTTTTAATAGCTAGCTCTACAAGAAAAATTAGAAGGCAAATAGGTGCTATAAGGCAAGATGTAAATGTTTCTATAGAAAAAGGTGCTAGAGTAGAAATTAAAGGTGTTCAAAAATTAAGCTTAATTTCTAAAGTTATTGAAAAAGAAGTTGAAAGACAGTTAGAAATTATAAATAGTGGAAAAAAAGTTTTACCAGAAACTAGAGCTGCAAAAGAAGACGGAAGCACAATATTCTTAAGACCTTTACCTGGAGCTGGAAGAATGTATCCAGAAACTGATATTAAACCAATAAAAACTGAAATTTATTTAAAAGATTTAGAAATTCCAGAACCAATATCAAAAATTGTTGAAAGATATGAAAAAGAATACAAGTTATCTAAAAGTTTAATAGATTCGTTATTAAAATCGGAATATTTCTTCTTTTTCGAAGAAGTTATTAAAAATTATCCAAATTTAGAGACAAGCATTGTTGCAAGCATTTTAACTTCAACAATTAAAGAAATAGAAAGAAAAGAAAAAATTGAATTTGATTTAAGCAAAGAAAAGCTTTTAGAATTTTTTGATGCATTAGCTAAAAAGAAAATTTTTAAAGAAGCTGCATATGAAATTTTGAGAGAAATGATTTTAAACAAAAATCTTAGTTTAGACGAAATAATAAAGAAATTAAACTTAGAGCCTTTAAATGAAGAAGAAATTAAAAAAATAATTGAAGAAACTAAGAAAGAAGTAAAAGATAAAAATAAGCTGATTGGAATAGTTATTTCAAAAGTAAGAGGAAGAGCAGATATTCAAAAAGTTATTCAAATGATTAGAGAAGTTTAAACTTCTATTCTTTCACTAATTTCTCCAACTAAATTCTTTTCCATTAGTTCTTTAATTTCTTTTAAATTTTTTGTTTTAGCCAAAACATACATTAATTTTACTAAAGCTGTTTCTGGAGTCATATCGGTATGATTTCCTATAATTCCAATTTTTTGTAAAATTCTTCCAGTACTATAAACATCTAAATCCAATCTTCCATAAATTGTTTGAGGTGCAAATACTATCGGCTTTCCGCTTTCAATTAATTTTTTTATTGATTCAAAAAATTTTTCAGATATATGTCCTAAACCACTTGCAGCTATTACAATTCCATCATAATGTTTTGCAAATTCTTCAAAAGCTTCTACTTTTGCTCCAGGATGAAAATAAAATAATCCAACATTTTCATTCAAGCTTATATCTGCAATTAATTTATTATTTCTATTTCTTTTTTTGAAGTTTTCAGTTAAATATTCTATTTTTCTTTGATAAAAATTTACTCTTGCTAAAGGCCTTATGTTAATGCTTTGGAAAGCATCTCTTCTGCTAGTATGCATTTTCCTAACTTTCGTACCTCTATGTATTGCACAAAATTCATCATTTAAATTTTCATGCATGCAAACAACTACTTCAGCAATTTCTCCATAAGCAGCAAAATAAATAGCTGAAAGAAGATTAAGCTTTGAATCGCTGCTTGGTCTATCAGAACTTCTTTGAGCTCCAACCAAAACAATTGGAATTGGTAAGTTTTGAAGCATAAAGCTTAATGCTGCGCTCGTATAATGCATAGTATCTGTTCCATGCAAAATTACAATTCCATCATAATTTTCAACATTTTTAGCAATTTCTTCTGCAATAATTTTCCAATGCTTTGGCTCCATGTTTTCGCTAAAAATATCAAAAAGCTTTTTAACATGAATGTTCGCAATTTCAGAAATTTCTGGAATAGTTTCTATTAATTCATAAGGCTCTATTAAAGGATAAACCGCTCCAGTTCTATACTCAACTCTGCTTGCAATAGTTCCTCCACAACCAATTATTAAAACTTTTGGCTTAGAGCTATCATATCTTACTTCTTTTTCCACTTTTTCTATTTCTTTTCTCTTTTCAATTAATTTTATTTTTGTATTTTCATCAATTTTTATTCCAACATTATAACCATTTTCAAGTTTTAAAATTATTACATCCTTTTCACTAAATTCTGTTTTAGGCATTAAGTAACCAACAAACTCGTTAACTTTTATTTTATCCCCTATATCTATTCCAAGCTCTTTTATTTTTTCGTAAACATTCATAAAATTATTCTAGTTTTTTAAGAACATCTACAAAATAATCTATTTCATCTTTTGTATTATAAATATATAAGCTAGCTCTTGCTGTTCCGCCTTTATCGAATAAATTCAAGTATCTCATTAATGGATGTGCACAATGATATCCGCTCCTAATCATAATTCCTTCTTTATCCAATATTTTTGCAATTTCAGCTGGATTAAATTTATTATGAACAAAAGAAAAAATTGGAGCTCTATTTTCACTATTTTCTTTTCCAACAATTTTAAAAGTTTTTAATTCAGAAAACTTTTCCAAAAAGTATTTTGTTAATTCATTCAAATATTTTTCTATTTTTTCCATTCCAATTTTTTCTAAAAATTTTATTGCTTCTCCAAAAGCTATTCCATCTACTATATTTGGAGTTCCTGCTTCAAATTTCCAAGGCAAATTATTCCAAATTGCAGAATAAAAATCTACATCTTTTATCATATCTCCCCCAAACAAGAAAGGTTCCATGCTTTCTAGAATTTCTTTTTTTCCATACAAAACTCCAATTCCACTAGGACCAAGCATTTTATGAGAACTAAAAGCTAAAAAATCTACATCAAGCTTTTTTACATCAAGCTTAATATGAGGGGCACTTTGGGCAGCATCCATTATAGCTATTGCTTCGTTTTCATGTGCAATTTTTATTATTTCTTTAATATTGTTAATGCTTCCTAAAACATTCGAAATATGAGTAAATGCTACTATTTTTGTTTTATTAGTTATTTTATCTTTTAAATCTTCTAAATCTATTTCATAGTTTTTATCTATTCCAACATATTTCAATTTGCATCCAACTTTTTTAGCAACAAATTGCCAAGGCAAAATGTTTGAATGATGCTCCATTACGCTTATTATTATTTCATCTTCTTTTTTCAAATTGTTTAAAGCATAAGAATATGCAATTAAGTTAATTGATTCGGTAGTATTTCTAGTAAAAATTATTTCTTCAAATTTTGCATTAATAAAATCTGCAACAATTTTATGAGCTTTTTCATATTCTTCAGAAGCTTCTTGGCTTAAAGTATGTATTCCTCTATGAACGTTTGCATAAAAGTTTTCATAAACTTCTTTAATTTTTTCAATAACAACTCTTGGCTTTTGAGTGCTTGCAGCACTATCAAAATAAATAAGTTTTTTGCCGTTTATAGTTCTTTTTAATATAGGAAATTCTTCTCTTATTTTTTCTATGTTCATAACTTTTTAGCTATTTTCATAATTTCTTCTTTTGTAAAGTTTGTAAAAACTATTTCACCATAAGAAAATATCATAGCTTCTTTTCCATTTTTCTTGACTTTTGCGCTATCTTTTGATTTAAAAACAATTTCATAATTTTCAAAAATAGCCAAAACTCTATCAATTTCCAATTCTTTTTCAAGCTTTAAAGCTATTGAACCTCCACAAATTTCCTTTATCTTCATAAATATATACTATAACAATGTTATAATTATGGAAGTGTTAACTATTAAAAATCTTTCAGCAAAAATAGAAAATAAGGTTATATTGAAAAACGTAAGCTTTAACTTAGATAATGGAATAGCCGCAATTATGGGTCCGAACGGAAGTGGAAAAAGTACTTTAGCAAAATGCATAATAAACGATAAAAGGATTGAAAAAAGTGGAGAAATAATATTTAAAGATAAAAATTTATTAGAACTAAAAACTGAAGAAATTGCAAAATTAGGAATATATGTTTCAATGCAGTTTCAGCCAGAAATAGAATATGTAAAAACAAGAACTTTCTTAAAATATTTAGGAATAAAGGATTTTGAAGAAGTTAAGAGAATTGCTAAAGAATTGGGCTTACCTCAAGATTTTTTGGATAGAGGAATTAACGAAAGATTTTCTGGCGGAGAAAGGAAAAAGTTTGAAATTTTATTAATTAAACTTCTCAATCCAGAGCTAATAGTTTTTGATGAAATAGATTCTGGCTTAGATATCCCTTCTTTAGATTATTTAAACAATTTTATAATTGAAGAAATAAAAAATGGAAAAAGCTTTCTAATAATTTCTCATTATACAAGAATTTTTAGAAAAATAGAGCCAAAAAAAGTTATTATACTAAAAGATGGTACAGTTTACAAAGAAGGTTCAAAAGAATTGTTAGAGCTTATAGAGAAAAATGGATATAGTATTTGAAAAAATAGAAGAGCAAAAGGAAAAAGAATGGTTTAGAGTAGAATATAAGCCAGAAATTGTAATTAAAGGTCCTTTAACTGAAGAAAAAATTAGAAAAATTTGGGAAATAAAAGAAGAACCAGATTGGATGCTAGACATAAGGTTAAAAGCATTTAAAGTTTTTCAAAAGCTACCAATGCCATCTTTTGGACCAAAGCTTGAAATAAACTTCGATGAAATAATTTATTACGGCTCTGCACTCAGATATCCTAAGCCAAGAAAATGGGAAGAATTGCCAGAATTTATAAGAGAAACTTTTAGAAGGCTTGGAATAAGTAAAGAAGAAGTAGAAGCTTTAGGTAGTGCAAGCTTGCAATTTGATTCTATTCCTGCTTTCAAAAAAGTTAGAAAAGAATTAGAAGAGCAAGGAGTAATATTTTCAACTTTAGACGAAGCTGTAAGAGAATATCCAGAAATAGTTAAAAAGTATTTTGGTAAAGCTATTTCTTATTCTGAGCATAAATTTGCTGCATTAAATACAGCAGTTTGGAGTGGAGGAGTATTTATTTATGTTCCGAAAAATGTAAAAGTAAAAGTTCCTTTGCATGCATATTTCAGAATAAATTTAGAAAATATTGGACAATTTGAAAGAACTTTAATAATAGCCGAAGAAAATAGCGAAGTAAGTTATGTAGAAGGCTGCAGCGCACCAATATATTCAGCTTCTTCTTTACATGCTGCAGTTGTTGAAGCTTTTGCAAAAAGAAATTCTAAGCTAAGATATTATACAATTCAAAACTGGTCAAAAAACGTTTACAATTTAGTTACTAAAAGAGCTATTGTAGAAAATAATGCTCATGTTCAGTGGGTATCAATAGAATTGGGAAGCAAAGCTACCATGCTTTATCCAAGCCTAATACTTAAAAACAATTGCATAGGAGAAATTTATAATCTTTCTATTTCTCATAACGGCCAACATATTGATAGTGGAGGAAAATTAATATTTATTGGTAAAAATTCTAGGGGAAATATTATTTCTAAAAGTATTGCAATAGGTAAAAATGCGATTTCAACAAGCAGATTTGATGTAATAATTAAGAAAAGTGCAAAAAATTCTCTAGTAATTTCTAAGTGCGATTCTCTATCATTAAAAGATGGAAAAATAGAAACCATTCCAAGATATATTTGTGAAAACAAAAGTTCTTTATTCAATCATGAAGGCAAATCTGAAATAATAGATGAAGAAAAACTATTGTTTTTAGCTTCAAAAGGAATAAGTGAAGAAGTTGCTAAAAAGCTAATTTATTTGGGATACTTTGAAGATGTATTAGAAACTTTGCCAGATTTCTTTAAATTAGAAGTATTAAAACTTTTAAACGTAGATTTAGAGGAATATGGAGGTTTTGGTTGAAGCATTTAGAAAGCATTTGAATAAAGAAAAAATAAAGTATGAAGAAATAATTGAAAGATTTCCAAAAAACTCTGCTTTATACGATAAAAATGCTTTGTATAAAGAAGAAATTAACGTAGAAAAAAGTTTCAAAAGCAAAATTAAAAGCGGAATAATAATTAGAAAAATTAATGCAAAAAATTCTGAAATAATTAATAAAATTAACAGCAAATTTTCAATACTTTACGAAAAAATTTATTGTGAAGGTAATGTTAATTATACTTTAAAAGGTAAAGTTAACGAATTTTATCATTATTTAGAATTAATTAACCTTGAAAATTCTAATTCTAATGCCGAAATAAGATTATTTACAAAAGGTTATACTGTAGTAATAGGTAAGGTTGTTGCTTTTGAAACTTCTAAAAATTCTAGTGGAAATTTGAAAATGCTCTTTTTACCTTCTAAAAAAGCAAACATAGTTTCTATTCCTATATTAGATATAAGAAATGATACTTCAAAAGGTTTTCATTCAACAAAAATAATTAAGCTTGACGAAGACCAAATATTATTTTTAAGAAGCAAAGGATTAGAAGAAAGAAAAATTAAAAGCCTTGTTTATAAATCCTTTTTTTTATAAAAGCAATTAAATATTAAATAAGTTATTAGATTTATGGCTGTGGCATTAGAAGAGGAATTATTTAAAGATTGTAAAATAGAGCTAAAGAATGGAGAATTCGAATATTTGAGGAAAGTTTTCGAAGATTCTGAAGTAAATAGGATTCTTCGAATGCAAAAATTCAAAGACCCTGATTATTTTAGAAATAATTGTGAAAATTTAGTATATATAGCAAAAGAAGTTGGTCCTGAATATGTTAAAAAACTAATAATAGTTACTGAAGGGTATAGAACTGATCGTATAGAAAAAATTACTGAAATGTTGAGAAAGATAGGTAAAAAAGAATACATAGAAATGGCCATAGAAGTTCTTTATAATTACAAACTTGATGGAAAAACTGCCGAAGAATTTGTTACTAACTTTGCAACTGTCGTAATGGCTCTCCGAGACTTTTATTCTTTTCTTAAAGAGTGTACAGTTAAAGAAATTGATCCCTTTAAAGGGACTGTTATGAAAGTATTATTAGATTATCAAAAGGATATTGAAAAAACTTAATTATCATTGCTTACATATTAGCAAAAAATAATCTCTATGTTAAATATTTTTTATAGAATCTTTTGAATCTTTTAAGAGCCCGTAGCTCAGTTGGCAGTCTATAGGAATAATTTCTAAAGGGTCTCCCGCAATTAAAAGTATTTTCTCTTTTTTCCAGTTATCTAAATCGTCTATACCAAATTTGATGGAAATACATCTTAACCTCTTTGCCCCAATGTAATCAGCAGAAATTTTATCCCCTATTACAATTGCTTCTGAAGGTTTTATTTTGTATTTTTTTAAGAAAAAACGATAAGGTTTGCCTGTTGATTTTTCGACTTTTTTATCTGAACAAGAAAACACTTCATCTACATATTTTTCAATCTTAATTTTTTTAAATCGAAATTCTTCTCTGAAACTAAGGTATTAATGAGGTTTATGAAAACTATTTTTATCATAAAAATAGTTTAGTTTAAAATAAGATAAGTTTTGCACTTACTAATTATTAATTATATTTACGAAATTTCTTAGTTCAGATCGAAGTACAATAGAATTTTTAACTAATTTGTCAGAACTTTTAGAGTTTCTTAAAGAAGATATAAGACCTGATACGTAATTCCATCATTCTTTATTAAATCAGATAAAAATTCTCAGATTTCAAGCTCTATTTTAAAAAAGAAAGCTTATTCAAAGAAAAATTAAAAGTCTTATTTACAGATTTTTTATTTTATAATTTTTAGAAAAAACAAAATTATGTAAATTCATTTTTACTAAGGGCCCGTAGCTCAGTTGGTAGAGCGTCCGGCTCTTAACCGGAAGGTCGCGGGTTCGAATCCCGCCGGGCCCATTAATCCTGTCAATTTTTTGTTAGATGAAAATAATGAAAAATTATAAACAGAATATAGAATAATTAGTTTATTTCATTATTAGATTTTTAAGCTAAGATTTTCGCAATCTCCTCTTTAAATTTATTAATTTGACCTAAATTTTCAGGATTCAAGTTGTCTATAACTTTAATTCCTTTCTCTTCTAAGTTTTTTATAAAACCTTGAGATAAAGGTTTGAGAGATGCTAAAATAAATTTTTGTGGTTTAAATCTCTCAATATAACTTTTTTCTATTTGATTATTAATAGTCTCTTTCCAATATTCAAAATCCTCATGCTTACATTCAACAATTAAATTTATATTCTCTAGCTCTGAAGCGTTTCTATATTCACCTTTTACAACTACTATATCAGGCCTAACATGTACAGGTTTTTTCTTAATTCCTTTGATTGGGCCAATAAGATGTTCTCCTTTATTTACGAATTAATGGAAAAAGGTAAAATAAGTGAAAAAACTTTTGAAATTTATTGGAGAAGTATAATTGGATAAATAACTAGAATAGGAAGAAGTGAAAAAATTGCAACTAGCATTTTAGCTGGAATAATAAAAAACTATGGAACTAAATTTTCTCTTAACTCTTTAGCAAAAGAAATGGAAATCGGTTCTCATGTAACAGTTAGAAAGTATTTAGAGCTTTTTGAAAATTTGTTTATAATTAGAAACTTTTATACTTTCGATTTAAATAAAAAAACTATAGTTTTCAGAAAAATGAGAAAAGCATATTTTATCGTTCCTTTCATATTTCATGTTTTTCAAAGAAAATTTTTGGAACAAATAAATTAGATTATTCAAGATTAATTGAAGGGATAATTGTAGAAGCTTTAATAAGAAAAATTAAAAATCCTTTAAAAATAGGTTTTTATCATAATAGAAAAGAAATAGATGTTTGTTTCGAAAACTTTGCTATAGAAATTAAATGGTAAGAAAAAGTTTCTGAAAAAGATTTTCCAAAAGTAGAAGCAAAAAATAAAGTATTAATTTCTAAAAAAGATCTTGATTTTGAAGAAATTTTAATTATTCCGGTTTCAATATTTTTAATTCTTATTTAAAGTTAAATATTATGCTAATTCCGAAAGGTTTTAAAGACTTTGAACCAAAAGCTCAAATAATAAGAAATAAAATATTTTCAAGAGTAAAAGATATTTTTGAAAGTTTTGGATATGAACCTTTAGAAACTCCAATTGTAGAATATTGGAATACTTTAAAAGGAAAATATGGAGAAGAAGCTGAGAGCAAATTAATCTGGAGATTTAAGCTTCCATACAGCGAAACAGAATATGCCTTAAGATATGATTTGACTGTTCCATTAGCAAGATTTGTAGCTAGCAAAAAACCAAAATTACCTTTTAAAAGATATCAAATTGGAGCAGTATTTAGATATGAAGAACCACAAAAAGGAAGATATAGGCAATTTTATCAAGCAGATTTTGATATAATTGGCTCAAAATATCCAGAAGCTGATGCAGAAATTTTAAACGTTGCAGAAAAAGTTTTTAGTTCTTTTAATTTAGATTTTGAAATAGTAGTTAATCATAGAAGCATTATAGAAGGTATTTTAGAAAGTTTAAATTTAAAAGAAAAGTTTTTAGAAATTTGCAGAGCTATAGATAAATTGGATAAAATTGGAATTGAAGGAATAAAAAAAGAATTGAAAAAATTAGAAATTGAAGAGGAAAAAGTTAATAAAATAATAGAGATTATTAGTAGTTCGGAAACTATTAAAAACGAAAAATTTGAAAACGGGTTAAAAAATTTAAACGAAATTTTAGAATTTGTAGAATCGAAAAATATTAGAATAGATTTTTCATTAGTTAGAGGTTTAGATTATTACACTGGAATGGTTTTCGAAGTTAAAATAAAAAATTTAAAAATTGGAAGCGTTGGTGCAGGAGGAAGGTATGATGACCTTATAGGAATATTTAGCAAGCAAAACATTCCTGCTGTTGGAGGAAGCATAGGAATTGATAGATTAGTAGATGCAATAATTTCTTTAAATTTAATTAAAGAAAGAGAAAGTGTAATAGATATTGCAGTAATTTATACAAATTTTGAAGTTTATAAAGAAGCGTGGAAAATAGCAAATAAATTAAGAAATGTTTGTAATGTTTATATAGATATTTCTAGAAAAAGTTTTAGAGAGCAAATTAACTGGGTTGTAAGTAAAAATATAAGATATTTAATAATTGTTGGAAAAGAAGATTTAAAAAATTATGAAGTGACTTTTCAAGATAGAGAAAAAAGAGAAATAAAGAAAGTTAAATTAAATGAAATTGAAAATTTTATAAAAAATGAAATTGAAAATAGAGGAAATTGAAATAGAAACAAAAAATAAAAGAGAAATAATTAACATTCAAAATAAAGTAGAAGAAATTTTAGAGAAAAATAAAATAGAAAACGGAATTTGCTTAATTTTTCTTCCTCATTCAACAGCAGCTCTAATTGCTAATGAAGATGAAAAAAGATTAAAAATTGATTTATTAAACTTTTTTGAAAAATTAGCTCCAGAAAATTTTCCTTATAAGCATAATGAAATAGATAATAATGCAGATTCTCATTTACTTTCTTCAATTTTTAAACAATTCTTTATTTTTCCTATAGAAAACAGAAAAATAATTAAAGGTGCTTGGCAAGATTTAATGCTAGCAGAATTTGATGGACCAAGAAAAAGAAGAATCATTGTTGTTTTGATAGGTCAATAACATAAAGATTCAAATACTTTTTTAAACTTTCAATTTCATTTTTTCTAAGCTTTCTCTCTTTAACATTTTTTCCAACTATTCTAGAAACTCCAGTAATATCTTTAACTATTACTGTAAAGCTTTCTTCAAGCCTTTTCATTTTTTCAATTTTTTCTAGTAATTCTTCAGCTTTTTTCAACTTTTTACCTTTTAAAAAATTTTTTTGCCCCAAAATAACATCTTCTATTTTGTTTAAAAACCCTTCTACATTAGTAATAAACGCTTGAGAAGAATATCCAGGATAAAGTTTTGTCTTTATTTCTTTTATTTCTACTATTCCAAAGTTTCCTCTAACAATTTTTGCAATCAAATCTTCTTCTTCTTTTACTTTAAGATAATATGCCTTTGGCTCTTTAAAATCTACAGCAAAAGTATCAGAATGTTTATATCCACAATTTTCACAATAAAAAGAAATTATAACACTTTTTCCGAAATATTGAAGCTCTTTTTCTTCTAAATTAAACTTTAATTCTTTTTGACAAAAAGGACATTTCATTTTCTTTTCTTATTTTTAGTTACTTTTTTTGCTTTTATTTTCTTTTTCTTTTCTTTTTTCTTTTCTTTAACTTTTGGTTTTTTCTTTTCTTTTACTGGTTTTTCTTCTTTAACTTCTCTTGGCTTTTCTTCTTCCTTCTTTTCTTCTTTCTTTTCTGCTTTTTCTAATTCAAGCTCTTTTTCAGTTAATATTTGCTCTAATCCTAATTTTTCGACAATTTCTTTATATCTATTCCTAATAGTTACTTCAGTTAATTTGCATTTTTCAGCAATTTCTCTTTGAGTTCTTCTTTCTCCTTCTAAAACGCTTGCT
This sequence comes from Candidatus Aenigmatarchaeota archaeon, assembly GCA_038742305.1. GTDB lineage: Archaea > Aenigmatarchaeota > Aenigmatarchaeia > CG10238-14 > SpSt-28 > JAHLMO01. Next base: position 18,087 of record JAVYKI010000007.1, on the reverse strand, counting down.
ATATAAACTATTGCAGCTGCTACTCCAGTAGGCCCTTTTCCGCTAATAACTCCAGCTTCTTCTGCTTTCTTTAAAATTTCTAATGCCTTATTTTTTACTTTTTCGCTTAATCCTAAAATTGCAACAAATCTTGCTATGTAATCAGCTGGGTCTGCTGGCAATATTCTTAATCCAAGCTCTCTTGCAACAAACCTATAAGCTCTTCCGATTTCTCTTTTTTCTACTCCAGCAGCTTCAGCAATTTCATCAAAAGTTCTTGGCATTCCTTCTTCTCTTGTTACATAGTAAATTAATGCAGCAAGAATCGCTTCTGTGCTTCTTCCTCTAATTAAACTTTTCTCTATTAACCTTTCGTAATAAGTTGCTACTCTTTCCTGTATTGTTTTAGGTAAGTTTAAATAAGAAGCTATCCTTTGCAATTCGCTCATTGCAAACATTAAATTTCTGTCTTTTGACCTCATTAACCTTTTGTGCCATTGAGAAATTCTATAGTATTGAATTCTTTTTTCTGTTGGAACTTTATAAAGCTCTGTTAATCCTTTTCCTATTTGAGTGCTTAAACCTTTATCGTGTTTTATTGGACTTAATGGACTTCCAGTTCTTGCTCTTCTTTCTAATTGCTCGCTTCCAAAAGCTCTCCATTCTTGAGAAATGTCTATAGTTTCTTGCTGAACTACTGCTCCGCAACTTTGACAAATATATTCTCCACTAACAGAATCAAACTTTATATCTTCGCTTCCGCATATTTTGCATTTCAATTTTTGTGCCTCCATTTCACTACTATCTAGTAAATTTATTTTTTGCTTTGCATTAAAAATATCTCCATAATATTAATATATAATTTTCTATTCTAAACTATATAAATCAGCTTGTGTTAAGCCTATTCTTAGAAATTTATAATATTTAAGCTTTATTGTATAGATTATGGATAAAATAGAAATAAAGCTCGCAAGCAAGAATTTGAATGAATTAAATAGAGTTTGTAATGAAATAATTAGCATTGCTAAGAAATATGGAATAATGTTTAAAGGGCCTATTCCTTTGCCAACAAAAAAATTAAGAGTTTATACTATGGCAAATATAAAAGATGGTACTGGGCATGGAAATGCAACTTGGGAAGTTTGGGAAATGAGAATTCATAAAAGAGTAATTTATTTGCAGCCAGATGAAAGGGTTTTAAAACAAGTAATGAGAATAGATTTTGGAAGTGAAGTGGAAGTAAAAATTAAGGTTGTTTAATGCTTTTTATTCTACCTTTTTTGCCTATAGCTTTTATTATTTTTTCTCTTTTTTTATTTAAAGATATATTAAAAGCTTCTTTTGCTACTTATTTACTAATTCTTTTTCTTTCCTTTTATTATTCGGTTTTTCCGGAAAAAATTTTAGAAGCTCATTTAAATTCTGCTCTTTCAGCTTTTAAAATTTTTCTTTTGATTTTTTCTTTGCTTCTAATTTTTAATTTCTTAGAAAAAGAAAAAGTTCTTTCTCACTTTAAAAAGAAAGATTTAAAAACTTTTATAACTGTTGGAGTATTTTTTACTATACTTATAGAAGGATTAGTTGGTTTTGGAACTCCAGGAATGATTGCTACAAGAACTTTAATAGATTTAAATTTTAATCCTCTACATTCTGCAATTATTTCCTTACAATCAGACTTTACTTCTCATTTTGGGGCTTTCGCAACTCCTATAAATGTTGTAAAAAATTTTTATCCTTCTTTAGATTTTGTAAAATATGTTGGCCTGATAACATCTGTTTTATTACTTTTTCCAATAATTTTTTCTTCATTTATTCTAAAAGAAAGAATAGGTTTCGATATAATAATTTCTTATCTGTTTTTTGCAATTTCAACTATTTTAATTTCTTTTTATTTCACTAGCTATTTTTATTTAATCCTTGTAATTTCTTCTACTTTATCTTTAATTTTCCTATTTTTAGAAAACAGAAAATTATTAAAAGAATTTTTAAAATTTGTTTCTCCGTTCTTTTTAGGAATATTCCTTTATTTAATTTTAAATCAATTTACTCAAATAGTTACAAATTTTTTTGGAATGGGAATAATTTTTCTTTTAATTGCCCTAATCCTTTATAATTCAAAAATTGATAAAGAAAATCTTGAAAAACCATTTAAAAATTCTATAAAACTTTTCTTAATAATTTTCTTTTTATCTTATGTAGCTTTATTTTATTCTATTTCAAAATATAATTCAAAAAATTTTCCAAGCTTAGTAGAAATTATTAGCAATGTTTTAAAATTTTCAGATAGTTATTTCTTAATCCTTTCTCCAATAATAGGAATTTTAGGAGCATTCATTTTTGGCTCCGCAACAGTTTCCAATTTAACATTTTTTAACATTCAAAAAGAAATTGCTTTAAGTTTAAATTTAGATGTAGATAAAGTTTTAGCTTTACAATGTATAGGAGCTGGAATAGGGAATATGATATCTTTATACAACATTTCAGCAATTGTTGCTCTTTCTGAAAAATTAAAAAATAAAGAAATTGAAATAATTAAAGTAAATTCTTTATTTGCTGCAATTTTCACTATTATTTCTTATCTTTTAATTCTATTTCTTTAATTTCTATCCAAAAAGAATTTGATTCCTTTTTTATTTCAAAATTTTTTAAAACTATTTCTTTTGAAAAAATTGGAGAATCTAAAACTAATGTTTCTGCTTCTCCCCCTTCAAAACATAAATCAAATCCATATTTTTCGCTCAAAACTTTAAGCTCTTCTAATGCTTCATTATCTATAACTTTTCCTAAAAATTTTTCTGGAATTCCATAAGTTGAAATCTTAGTTATAATAACTTTAAAACCTAAATTCAATATTTCTTTCCAATGTTCATAGCAATTTTTATTAAGTAAAGGAAAAAAAGTTTTTAAGTTTAGTTCTTTTGCTATTTTTTCAATCCTTTCTCTTTGATATTTACTTTTTATTGCTCCTGCTCCTATTGCATCTATTTCATTTTTTATTTTTTCTAGAAATTGTTTTAACTCTTCTACCTCTTTTTCTTTTTGACCACTAACTTCTATTTCTAAATACTCTATTCCTATTAATTTAGCTTGAATTTTCGGCAAATTTAAACAAGCTGTATGAAACATGTAAGAATCTTTATTTTTTGGAATAACTGTTATCAAATATTTTATTTCGTGCTTTTCCTTCAAAGCCTTATAAACTGTGTAAGTAGAATCTTTTCCTCCACTAAATAAAATAGCTAGCTTCATTAATTTTAATATGGAAAAAACTTTATTTTTATTGGATATAGACTATGTTTTATCTAAAGAAAAGCCAATAATAAGGATTTTTTGTAAAGACGAAGAAGGTAAAGATTATATAGTTTACTACAAAGATTTTTTACCTTACTTTTATGTTTATGCAAAAGAGGAAGATTTACCAAAATTAATTGAAAAAATTGAAAAAACAAAAATTCCAGAAGCTAAAATTGAAAAAATTGAAATTGTAAGAAAAAAATTTTTAAACAAAGAATTAAAAGTCTTGAAAATAACTATAAATAATCCGAGAAAAGTTCCAAAAGTAAGAAAATTTATAAAAGATAATTTTAGCGAAGTTCTAGAAACTTTTGAATACGATATTCCTTTTTATAGAAGATTTTTAATTGATAATCAAATTTTGCCTGGATGGATAAGAGTCTATGGAAAAGAAAAGGATAATAAAATTTTTGCAGAAAAAATTGAAAACTTAGAAATAAATAAATTGCCAAATTTAAAAATATACAGCTTCGATATAGAAATTGCTGAAGAAAAGCTTGGAGAAAAAATAATTTTAGTATCAATAATTGGAAATGATGGATTTAGAAAAAGTTTTGGATTGTTAGATGCAAAATATGAAAATTATGAAAGAGTTGCAAGCGAAAAAGATATAATAAGAAAGTTTGTTGAAATAATAAAGGAAAGGAATCCTGATATTCTTGTTGGATATAATACTGATAGCTTCGATATCCCTAAAATAAAAGAAAAAGCCGAAAAGTATGAAATAGAATTAAGGTTAGGAAAAGAAGATTCAAAAATAAAAAGTGTTAAGCGAGGTTGGGTACAAACTTTTAAAATTCCTGGAAGAATTTATTTAGATATTTACGTTTATGTTGACCACATTCTTTCTCCAAACATAAAAACTGAAGTATTAACTTTAGATGCTGTTGCAAAAGAATTTTTAGGTTATGGAAAAAAAGAATTAACATTCAAAGAATTGCAATCTTTTTATTCTTTAAAAGAAAATTTGGATAAAATAATTGAATATAATTTTTGGGATTCAGAGCTAGTTTTAAAGCTTACAGAATTGTTTTTACCTCAAATTTTTTCTTTGGCAAGAATTGCAAGTTTAACAGCTTTTGATGTTTGTAGAAATACTTATTCTCAATTAGTAGAAGCTTATTTACTAAGAAATTCTTTTAAAGAAAATCAAATTGCACCAAATAGGCCAAAACACGAAGAATTAAAAATTAGAAGAATGTTCGCTAGCTATAAAGGGGCTTTTGTTTTTGAACCTAAAGTCGGGTTACAAGAAAATATTTTAGTTTTTGATTTTAGGTCTTTATATCCTTCTATAATTATTGCTCATAACATTTCTCCAGAAACTTTTAATTGTGAGCATGAAATTTGCAAAGAGAAAAATAAAGTTCCTGAGCTAAATTATCATTTTTGTACTTTGCAACAAGGAATAATTCCAAAATACTTAAAGTTTATAATTGAAGAAAGAATTAAAATAAAAAAGAAATTAAAAGAGGAAAAAAGTGAAGAAATAAGAAAATTATTAGACAGCTTTCAGTTTGCATTTAAAATTATTGCAAACGCAACTTATGGTTATATGGGCTATGTAGCTGCAAGATGGTATAAAAAAGAATGTGCAGAATCTGTAACTGCTTTTGAAAGATATTATATTAAAAAAATTGCTGATTTAGCTAAGCAACTTAATTTTGAAATAATATATGGAGATACAGATTCTCTAATGCTTTCTATGAAAACTTCTAAAGAAGAATTAATAAAAAAAGGTATGGAGTTTTTGAATTTAGTTAATTCTTCTTTACCAGAAGATATGGAGCTAGAATTTAGAGGCTATTATTTAAGAGGAATATTTGTAAAGAGAAGGGAAGGAGAAAAAGGTGCTAAGAAAAGATATGCTTTATTAAGTGAAGATAATAAAATTGAAGTTAGAGGTTTTGAAACTGTAAGAAGGGATTGGTGTAAATTAGCTAAAGAAGTTCAAAGAAAAGTTATAGAATTAGTTTTAAACAATAAAGTTGATGAAGCTCTAAAATATGTAAAAAATGTTATTGATAATTTGAGAAATTATAAGTTTGAAATAGAAGATGTTACAATATATGAACAATTAACAAAAAATATAAAAGAATATAAACAAATAAGCCCTCATGTAGTTGCGGCAAAAAAAGCTTTAGAAAAAGGAATGAAAATAAGTGAAGGCACTATAATTCCTTTTGTAATTACAAAAGGAATTGGGTCTATTTCTGATAGAGCAGAGCTTTCTATTTTTGTTAAAAAAGAAGATATAGATGTAGAATATTATATTCAAAATCAAATAATCCCTGCCGCTTTGAGAGTCTTAAAAGTTCTTGGATATTCAGAAACAGATATTTTAAGGGGAACTAAGCAAAAAAGTCTAAGTACGTTTTTCTCAAAGAATTCTTAATTGTTTTTCCATAAAGAAATCCTATTATAATTCCTCCAAAATGAGCAGCATAAGCTATAGAAGATTTTCCTCCTAAAATAAAAGATATTGTTCCTAAAAATTCCATAAAAGCATAAATTACTGCAAAAAGTAGTAATGGAATCGGAACAAAATAAACTAATATTGTTAAAGTTGGTGCAATAAGCGCTAAAGCACCTATTATTCCATAAATAGCTCCGCTTGCTCCAACAGCAGGAGTAAATGGATCTACAAAATATGCAATTACTGTATAAAAAACGCTAGCAAATATTCCACTAGCAAAATAGATTTCTAAAAATTTTCTCGAGCCAACTCTTCTTTCCAACTCGCTACCAAAAATAAATAAGGCATATGAATTTAAGAATAAGTGAAAAAAGTTTGCATGCAGAAACATTGCAGTAATTATTCTCCAAGGCTCAAAAATTGTTATTGCTGGAATTAATGAAAAATATTTTTCTATTTCTGGATAAATTATTTGCAAAAAGAATACAAATAATATTGAAAGTAAAAGAAAACTTGTTGCCTTCATTTCAATAAGTATTTTAAAATATCAGTTTTTGTTAAAATTCCAACAACTTTAGAATTCTTAGTAACTATTAACCTGCTTATATCGTTCTTCTTCATAATTTCTATTGCCTCTCCTATTGTTTTATTTTCTTCTATAGTTAATACATCTTTTTTCATTATTTCTTTAACTTTTGTTCTTAAAACTTCAAACTTTAATTTTTTTAAGAAATTGGCTTCTAGCATTTGCTGAAATATAAATAAACTAAATTCCCAAAGAGAAGATTTTAAACTTATTTCTGTTTTCATTTTCTTTTCAACATAGTTAATTATATCTGTTATGCTTATTATACCTTTTAATTTTTTATTTTTATCTACAACAGGCATTCCAGAAATATTATATTTTAAAAGTTTTCTTACTGCTTTTAATAAGCTATCATTTTCATAGCAATAAACAATTTTTTTATTCATTAAATCTTTCACAAGCATAATTAAAATCTATACTTTATTCCTTCTTTGATTATGTAAAACAATATTCCAAGAGTTACTTTAATACCTCTCAAAATTTTACTTTTTTTGTTGTAAATAACATTTACTCTTACATAACCTATTTTAAAATTGTTCTTTATACATTCTTTTAACATTCTAGCTTCAATTATATATCCTCCTCCTAATTCTTTTACAATTTTTTCTGCAACATAAGGCTTCATTGCAATAAATCCATTACCTAAATCTTTAACATTAGCACTGAAAAATAAATTAAATGTTGCTTTCCATAAAAAGTTTGCAATTTTGTGCCTAAAAGGAACTTTACTCCAATCTCTACAGCCTTGAACAAAATCATATTTTTCTAATTTTTTTAAAAATAGAGGAATCTCTTCTGGCAAATGTTGCAAATCCGCATCAATTAAAACTATTGCTTCTAATAAATTTTTAAACATTTTTAAAGCAAATTCTATTCCTGTTCTAACTGCATATCCTTTGCCCTTATTTTTTTCATGCTTTAAAGTAATAGTTAACTTTTTTGCAATTTCATAAGTTCTATCTTTACTACCATCATCAATTACTATTGGTAAAACTTTTTGCTTTTTTACTCTTTTTATAACTTCAGCAATATTTTTTTCTTCGTTATAGGCAGGAATTATTGCTACAATCATAAAATATAGTTTATTTTAAATATTTGGGCCGGCCCGGAGTTGAACCGGGATCTCCGCCGCGTCAGGGCGGTGTCCTACCGCTAGACTACCGGCCCTATAATAATTTAAATTCAACTTTTCCGGTTTTTAAATCCAAAATAGCATAAGAAGGTTCTCCAAAATATCCTAAAATTTCTCCGGGATTTATTAATACAGTTTTTCCAATTTTCATTTTTGCTTTTTTATGAGTATGACCAAAAAATACATAATCGTATTTTTTAGTAAAAGCCAAAGCTATTGCAAAAAAATCGTAATGAGTAAAAGCAATTTTCTTTTTTTCTAATTCTACCGCTCCAAAAAGATTGAAAATTTCTACATTTTCTGGCTTAGATTTTAATAAGTTAAACTTATCTCCATCATTATTTCCAAAAACTACAAAGAGCTTACATTTTAAATCCTTAAACATTTTTAAAGTAAAAGGACTAACTATATCTCCACAATGAAATGCGTATTCAATTTCTTCTTTATTTAGCTTTTTTATAAGTTTTTCTACGTTTTCAGTATTATCATGCGTATCACTAAAAATTGCTACTTTCATAATTATATCGAAAATTTTATTTCTATTATATCCCCATCTTCTAATTCAAAATTTAAACCAACTTTTTTAATTTCATTTCTTCTAATAATTTTTACATATTTTACTTTATCAACAAGCTTTTCATTAATTTCTTCTATTGCATCTAAAACTCTTGAACCTTTTTCCAATACTATTGCTTTTTCTTCTACTTGCTTATTTGGAGGTTTTGTAAATACTCTAATTTTATTGCTTTTATTCCAAATAATTTTAAGTAATTCATCTAATTTTATTTTTTGTCCTTCTAGTTCAAAAATTTCACTTTTAAAATTTTTTAATACTAAAAAATTAATTCCTTTTTCCCTTAAATTTTTCATTACTTCTTCTTGAATTTCGATAGATTGGCTCAAATCATAAACAAAAATATTAAATTCTGAAATTCTCGGTATAAAAAGGAATTCGTTTTGAAAAGTTGAAGGTATTTCAACTAATTGAAAAGCAACTCCTTCTTTTATTACAACAAAATTTTTTGGAATCTGAGTTTCAAAAGGTTTTTCTGTACTTTCTAAACTCGAATTTGCAATTTTATTTATTATATAAGATTTTCCTGAATTTGCAACTCCTAAAAAGCTTATAAGAATATCTCCTTCTTTTTTAAATTCAAATAAAGGTTTGCTAGTTTTCTTTTTTTGCTTTTCAGCATATTTCTTTAATTTTGCTAATCTTCTCCTTAATTCTGCTAATAAATTTTCTGTTCCTTTATGTTTAGGGGTTAAAGAAATTAATTTTTCTAGCCACATTATTTTTTCTTCTATAGTTTTGGCTTCCAAATATTTTCTTTCCGTAGCATACCATTCTGCAGGTAAATTTGCTGGCATAATTTAATTATGAAAGCGAGAATTGAAATCGAAATTGATAAAGAAATTTACTTATCTATTGCTCCAGATATAGGAAAAAAGGATAAAATAGCTTATGAAAACAGCAAGCTTATTTATGAAATTGAAAGCGAAAATTTTACTCATATAAAAGCTGCAATAAATTCTTTATTAGAACTAATAAGTACTCTTTTAAGAATAAAAAAGATTATAAATAAATAACTAAATCTATTATGGCAGTAACAATAAAAAGGATAACAGACCTTTTCGATAAGGATGTTTTTACTACTAGAGGTCAATATTGTGGAAGAGTAAAAGATGTAGAAATAGATCTGCAGAAAGGTAGAGTAAAATCTATAGTAGTAGAAGCTGCTAAAGGAACTTTACTAGAGGCAATGCTTGGTGGTAAAAAGGCTGTAGTGGTTCCATATAGCTTAATAAGCGCTTTTAGCGATATAGTTTTAATTAAATTTGAGCTTTCCGAATTAAAAAAAGCTTTGCCTGAAACAGAAGCTACAGAAACTACAAAAGAACAAAAATGAAACCTAAGAAAACTAAAGAACTAGAATGGCAACAAATAGGAGATATTTATATTTTAACTGATAAAGAAACTAACAAAACTTATACTTTAGATGCAATATCTTTTTTAGTTTGGCTGCAGTGCGATGGAAATACGGATATAGAAACTATTGTTGATGTTTTTTCTGTTAATGGAAATAGAGATATAGTTAAAAGTGCTATAATGAATATTCTTAAAAACTTGCAGGAATTAAAATTAATAGAAATTAAGGATTGAACCAATCTATTTCATAATATCTATTTTCAGAGCCAGGAAGCTCTATTCTATGAGCAACATAATAAGTTACGCTAGTTTCCCTATCAACAATAGCTATTAAAAGCTTTAATCCGATACTATCTGCTAAATCTAATGCGCTTGCCAATATTTTTCCGCTTAACTTATCGTCTTCATGTAAAGTAATTAAAATGTAAGAAGGATCACTATTTATTGGACTTTCTACTTCATTTTTTTCATTTCTATGATAAACTACAAAATCTATTGGAGTTTCTTCTTTCATATAATCCTCTTTTTTCATTCCGGGAATTGCAGTTATAAAAGTTTTTCTTACTCCATGAGCTACTCTTACTGCTCTAGCCCATTCATTCATCGGCAAGGAAACATCTTTATAAAATATATGCAATACATGTTTAGAATGTTGCCATTCTTTTCCCTTTTTAGCTGGAGATGCTCCAGGAAAATAAATTCTAAAATGAGTTCCAAATTTAAAGCCAGTTTTTAAAATATAGCCTTTACTTCTCCAATCTTTATAAACTTCATAAGCAGCTTCTATATTTTCTACTTTTTTCTTCGCTATTTCAAGTATTTCATTAAAGTTTGAAGTTTTTCCATCTAAATAAATTTTAAAGTTATTTTCAGCCAAAAACAAAGTTTCAAAAACATCTAAAGTTAAAAACCTTCCTTTTTCAGGATTTTTATAAATGCCAAATTGCCCTATCCAATAGTTAAGATATAAATCTTTAGCTTTTGAATCAAAGCAATATCCAATTAATTCATGGCTATCAAAATTTATTTCCAAACTTTTTAATTCTTCAGGAATTTTAAATTCATTACTAGGATATTTTTTTATTGGACTTTTATTAAAATTCTTTTTTTGAAGTCTATTATAATAAGTAATGTGCAGTCCTCTATTTTTCCAATCCCTATAAGTAATATATCTAATGCTAATTTTCGGACTATAAAATTTTTTAAAAAATTCTGGTAAAGAAACTAATCTTCCTTTTTCAAAAATAAAAAAATTCCTTATTTCAGCTAAATATAAAGCTTCTTCTGGCTCTAAAACAAAATAATTTTTTCCTTTTTACCTATAAAAGAAATTTCAGAATCAAAACAGTAAATTTTGCCGTTTATAATTTCTATTTTATTCATTCAAGAACTATTTTCAATTTTCCGTTTTCAAACTTCTTTTCGCTAATATGTTTATTTGCTGGTTTAGCTATTATTTTGAAATAAGCTTTATCTTTTGCATAAGCTTTTATTTCTATAGATTCTTCCAATTCGTTTATTTCAATATCCTTTTCGCTTGAAACTTCTGGCAAATCTATTTCAATTTCAATTTTTTGACCTATTCTTCTTATTTTAGCTTCTGGCTCTTCAGTAACTTTTATTTCTCTAACTTCTTTTACCTTTTCTTCTTCTTTAACTTCTTCTATTCCATATTTTTTAGCTAGTTGTTCTTTAATTTTTGGTTCAAGGTCTTTATAATCTCCAAAAGTTTTAACATAAATTTTAGGCTTTTTACCAGTACCGCTTTCTATTCTAATACTTATTCCTGCAGTTCTTATATATGGTTCTTTTTCAAAATCTTCAAACCTTATCTCAAAAGGTCTAAAGAATTGCTTTATTATACTTCTGATTTCCTTATCTATGTCTTCAAAAAAATCTTCAAATCTTCTAAAGCCTAATGAATAGCCGCAATTTGGGCAATAGCTCCATTCCTCTTTTATAGGATATCCACAATTTGGACATCTTAAGGCTTTCCTAAACATAATATTATTTAATTAGTATTTTTAATATATAGTGCTTCTAAATAAATTTCTTTAAGAATTTGCTGATAATCAGCTTTCCCTTCTTCTATTTCATCCATTATTTTTTCAAGCTCTCTAGTAGTTTCTTCGCTTACATATTTTCCAAACTTGCTCTTTAAAAATTCAAAAACATTTTTTCCTAGCTTAGAGTTTACAAGCTTATTATTTTTAGTTTTTATTACATACTTTCTTTCCAATAGTTTTGAAATTATTGTTGCATAAGTTGAAGGTCTTCCTATTTTCCTTTCTTTCATTAAGTTTACAACTTCTCCTTCTGTATAGAGCAATATAGAAGGTCTAGTAACTAAATCTCTTTCTGGATTAAATTCTTTTATTTCATACTTTCCTTCTCCTATTTCAAAAACTTTAATAGGAATTAATTTATTAAATCCTTCTTCTAAAATTTTAGTAATGAATTCTTTAGTTTTAGTTAAATCTGCTAATTTAAATTCATAAATAGTTTTAATAACTTTAACGCTTTTCATTTGACTTGCAATAAATCTATTGAAAATTAAATTGTAAAGGGCTAAATGGTCTTTAGTTATTCTAATTGGTAATTGAAGCAATCCTAATCTTAATAATTCTATTAATCTTTCAGCACTAATTGGTTTTGTTGGTCTAATACATTCATGAGCTCCTTCCTGTTGCCAGCTTCTTGCTACAAAATATTCTTCTCCAAAATTTTCTTTTATAACTTCTTTTGCTATAGAAATTCCTACATATGATACGCTAGTAGAAGGAGTTCTATGATAAGTTATTAAACCGCTTTCAAAAAGTTCTTGCGCAATTCTCATAGTTTTTGATACATCAAATTTTAAAATAATTGAAGCATCTCTAAGCAAAGAATCTGTAGTATATGGAGGTAAAGGATTTAATGTTTCTTCTTTTTCTTCAACTTTTTTTACAAAAACTACTGGATTAGAGCTAATACTTTCCAAAATCTTTTCTTTTTCTTCAGCATACTTTGCATCGCTCTCAAAAACTACTGAAAACTTTTCTGTTTTTACTTTAATAAAAGTTTTAATGCTTTTTTTACTTTCTTCTGTTCTATCAATTATCCAACCTAAAACTGGAGTTTGAACTCTTCCAGCAGATAAAGTTTTCCTTTTAAATTCTTGTTGAACTTTTTGACTTAATTCAAAACCAAAAAGTCTATCTTCAACTCTTCTAACTATTTGTGCTTTAACAAGGTTTTCATTTATATCTCTTGGATTTTCTAAAGCATTCAAAATAGCTCTAAGAGTTATTTCGTGAAATTCTAATCTTTTTATATTTCTGTTTAAAGGCTTTAAATACAAAGCTAAATCAAAAGCGATTTTTTCTCCTTCAGTATCTGGATCTGTTGCCAAATAAATTTCATCAACTTCTATTGCTAAACTTCTTAAAGCATCCAATATTTCTTTTTTATCTTCTAGCTTTTCATTATCATAAGGGCAAAAATCTATTAAATCGCTAAACTGCTCATCACATTTTGGACATCTTTTTATAGTTGAATAAATAGGAATTATTTCGCTATTAGCTAAAATTCCATGATACCCTTCTTTTGTTACTAAATCAAATATGTGACCGATGCTTGCAGTTATTAAAAGCAAATGTTTTCCAGTAGAACATTCATATACACTAATCTTTCCAATTTCCCTTCTAGCAGGTATTCCAAAAAACCTAGCAATTGTTTTTGCTTTTGTTGGACTTTCAACAATCATTAAAGCAATTTTTATAAGCTCTTTTTGCTTCGCTTCAAACTTTCCTTCTTTTATTAGTTTTATTTTTCTTCTATCCTCATCTATTTCTTTTAAAATTTTTTCTATATCAACTTCTTTTACTCCTTTAAATTTCAAATCTTCTATAAACCATCTTATTTTATCTATTAAGCCATTAAAAGCCTTTTCTTCATCTATTAAAATTAATGAAAGGCCTTTAGAAATTCCTCCAGCATACAATCTGCTTGTTCTTCCGCTTGCTTGAATATAAGCTTGGACATCTGGAATAACAAAATAAAATTTATCCAATTCTTCTCCAAAAACCAATTTTTTGCTTTGCTTCAATTTTTCAATTATTTCTTTTTTGCTTAATTGATTTTTCAAAAGTTCTAAAACTTTAACAAATATTTCTTGACAATATCCTAAAAATCCTTCTAATTTTTCATTTTTTTGTATTGCTTCAATAACAGCTTTTGAATTTTCTTCTGTTAATGCAATTTTTTTAAGCTTATTAATTAAAACATCTACTTCATCTAAAACTTCTTTTTCAAAATATTCTCTTAAATGAGAAAGTAGCATTGCTAATTTTATTGGCCTAAATTCCGAAAGCTCTATTTTTATTTTAAATTTAGGAACTCCAGCAAAAATTGCATATCTTATAACTTCTGGTAAATCAATTCCTCTAGCTAATGGAGACCTATAAGAAGCTACTCCAATTAAAACATCTAATTTTCCTTCAATAAAATCGTTAATTATAGAAATTTTTGGTTTTAAATAAGCTTTTGCATTTATTCCATTCTCATTTAAATATTTTTCTAAATATTCAGCATATTCAGAACCTTTATCCATAGGAACAAAGATTAATCCTCCTTTTCCGAACTTTCTAACATATTCCAAAACTTTTTCTTCAATTTTTTCAACTTTTTCATACAAATCTTCAATATTTCTTATTCCTTCGATTCTTGTTCCAATAGTAAAATCTAAAAGTTCTTTAAAAAGCATTACTCTTTTTGTCCTAGCTCTTGCAGAAGCTCCGCTTACTATTAAAGTTTTTGCAAATTTCTTTTCTCTTTCTATAATTTTTTGATTTTCCTCAATTTTCTTTTCAATTTCTTTTCTCTTGTTTTCATCTTTTTCAAATATTAAGCTTCTTCTTAATTCAACATTTTCCAAAGCTTTCGAAATTATTTCCTGATTAAATCCTAAAAGCATTAAAACTTTGTCAACATTTTTAGAAGCTTTTAAAAAAGAATCTACATCGTCAACAATTATTAAATCAAATTTATTATCTTTAATTATTTCAAACTTTTTAGATAAAAACATGCTAGTAGTTATTAAAACGTCGAAATCTTTAGAAATAATTTTATTCATTTGTTCTTGTTTTTCTTTTTGCTTAAGTAAAGAATTATAGCAAGCAATTCTTACATTTAAATTCAATTTTTCTTTAAAATTTAAAAACTTTTGATAAACTTGATTAGCTAAAAGGCTTGTTGGTAATATAAAGTAAATTTTAGATTTTTCTCTAGCTAAAAAAAGAGAAAGGATAATTAAGAAAGTTGTTTTACCTGTTCCAGTAGGTGCTAATATGGCAAAAGATTTTTTTTGAATTGCCCTTTTAAACCACATTAATTGAGCATTCCAAGGTTTCGAATTAACTGCTTTTTTAAAAAATTTTTCAAATTGACTTGTCTTGCTTAAAATTTTATAATAAAAAGTATAATTTTTAATAGAAAAGTTTTTTCTTAGCAACTTATAAATTTCCTTATACCAGTTTTTTCTTTTTCTTTTTAGTTTTTCAATAAAATTTAAATCTATATTTGGCAAGCATTTTTTGCAAGGTAAGCCATAATAAAGTCTTTCAGCTTCAATTTCTCCTTCGCAATTTATGCAGCTTTGTTTATATACAGCTTTTATCATAATAAATTTATTTCAGATAATTTCCATTTAGGAAATTTTTTCTTAAGCCTATCTTCAGGCCTTCCTTCTAATAAATCTCCGAGAACTTTTACTTTTTTTCCATTATCTAACCAAAAAATAAATGTAGTTCCTTTTTTTGGAACCATTTTTCTTTTTCCATCTTTAGTTTCTATAATAAGCATGTGCATAGTTTCATAAATAACCTTTCCACTAATTTTTTTCAAACTCTTACTTTTAGCTTTTAAAACTCTTACTTTTAAGCCTATTAATTCGTGCTGCAATATGTTCCTTTCATCCCTCATTAATATATCTCTATTTGATTTTCTTTGAAACCTAGTTCAACAAGCAATTGCTTTATTTTCTTTCTATGGTCACCTTGCAATTCTATTCTTCCATTTTTAATTGTACCTCCACATCCAAGCTTAGATTTTAATTTTGAAGCAATTTCTTTTTGATTACTAGTTATTCCTTCTATTATTGTTACTTTTTTACCAAAAGTTCTGCTTTCAAACCTTACTATTATTTTTTGAGAAAGCTTATCTAGCTGATTACAAGTGCAAAGCTCTTCTGGTAAGCCGCACTTTGAGCAAATCATTTATTTAGCATTGTTAGTATTCTTGCTATTGTTCTCCTTATTTCCCTTATTCTTCCAGTATTTTTTATAGGTCTTTTCATTTCAGTTTGAGATTTTATTTTCATCAATTCTTCTCTAAGCTCTTTTAATTTCTTTAGTAATTCTTCTTTGCTCATTTTTTTAAGCTCTGATTTTCTAATTATTACCATTTTTCAAAAACATATTCTTCTGGAACTTGTTTAAGTATTCTTACTTGAATTCCGATTTTTCCAACCTTTATAAGAGCTTCATCATAACCAACATCAACATATTTTTCTTTATAATATCCAGAATGTAAAATATAACCTTTTCTAAACTTGTATGCAGCACTTCTTTCTTTTCCAAGCAATTTACCAGAAATCCTTACTTCAATTCCAGCAGCTCCGTTTTCTACGGCTCTTTCAATATAAAACATTGCAGCTTTTTTAAAATTAACTCCTCTTTCTATAGCTTTTCTAATTCTATAAGCAACTATTTTTGCATCTAAATATGGATTTTCAACTTCTTCAATTACAAAAGTTGGATTTAACAAATTAAATTCTTTCATTAATTTTTCTTTTAATTCATCTTCTATTTTTCTAAGTTTTGATAAAGCGGAATTTTTTCTTCCAACATAAATTATTATTCTAGTAATTGTTGGACTTCTCTCTATTTTTGCTTTACTAAATTCTTGTTTTTCAAAATATTGTTTTAAAATATCTGAAATCAATTTATCAGTTACTGCTTGAGCAACAATTTTTTTATACCACATATTAATAACCAAGAATTATTTCTAAATGAGTATTTTTTAAAGTTCTTCCAGCAAACTTAGCTTTTTTAGGAGTAACTATTTTTGGACCTTTATGAACTCTTATAGTTTTTATTCTTAACCTATTTTCATCTAACTTTTTATTTATTGCATTTGCTATCGCACTATTTAATGCTTTAAGCATAATTTTAGCAGTTTTTGTATAATATTTTTTTCCATCTATAGGTTCAATACCTTTAATTGCTCTTTCCAAGATCATTTTTGCTTTTTTTACACTTTTACCTTTAAGAAATTTTGCAACTATTGTAGCATTTTTTGTAGAAATTCTAAGGTTTTTAATAAATGCAGAAGCAATCATTTCATAGATAAGAATCTAGTACCTCTAGTTGCACCTATTCCTGGACCGCCGTGCTTTACTTCTTTAATTGGTATTGAAAACTCTCCAAGCCTCCTTCCAATCATTTCTGGCCTAATTTTTACTGGAACGTATTCTTTTCCATTATGAACTCCGATTGTTAACCCAACCATTTCTGGCAAGATTATCATTTCCCTTAAATGAGTTTTTATAAATTTGTTTGGATTTGTTTGCTTTATTTTCCTAATTTTTTCCAAAAACTTTTTTTCTTGTTCTGTTAATCCTCTCTTCAATATTTTTCTTCTAACTCTTGAATCGAATACTTTCAAAGCTAAGTCTTGCAAGCTCATTTTTTGCAATTCTTCTAATGTATATCCTCTTAGCCTAAATTCTGGCATAATATGATTATTATTTAATATTTAAAACTTATTCTAACTATGTACGATACAATTTTAATAGGAATAGATGAAATATGGTTAAAATCTGAAAGAGTAAAGAAAAGATTGATGGAAATCCTTGCTAAAGATATTAAATATAGAATAAACTATGAAAATTTAAAAATTGGAAGAGGAAGAATATTTATTTACGAATATAATGAAGATTGGATAGAAAAATTGAAAAAAATTTTTGGAATAAAAACTATTTATCCATCAAAAAGAGTAGAACCAAATTTAGAAAAAATAAAAGAAGCTTCTTTATATTTTTTCAAAAACTTTGAAGGAAGCTTTAAAGTTTCTGTAAATAGAGTTAATAAAAAATTTCCTCTTAATTCTTACGAAATTGCAAAAGAAGTTGGAAGCTATATTTTAGAAAATTTTAAAAATTTAAAAGTTGATGTTAAAAATCCTGAAAAAATTCTTTATATAGAAATTCATTCAGATTATGCATTCTTGTATGATAAAGTAATTTATGGATTTGGAGGATTACCTTTAGGTTCTGAAGGAAAAGGTTTAGTTTTATTTTCTGGAGGAACTGATTCTTCAAGCGCAGCAATTTTAATGGGAAAAAGAGGGCTAGATTTAGATTTTCTTTTTATAAATATTGCTGGTTATAGCTATCTAAACTTTGTTTTCAGAGTTTTTCAAAAACTAAAAGAATATTTTCCATATTCTAAACTCTTTGTTTGGAATTTGGAAATAGAAAAATTAATGCAAGTTAGAAAAGGTTATAAGCAAATAATTTTTAAAGCAATAATTTATAAAATTGCTGAAAGTTTTGCAAAAAATAAATATGATGTAATAATAACTGGAGAATCTTTAGCTCAAGTCTCTTCTCAAACAACAGAAGCAATAAAAGTTTTAGATAAATTAGTTTCCTTTCCTATATTAAGGCCTCTAATTGGATTTAATAAAGACGAAATAATTGAAATTGCTAA
>JAVYKI010000006.1:16474-36570 GCA_038742305.1 Candidatus Aenigmatarchaeota archaeon | reverse complement strand
AACTTTTGAATTTCTAATTCTCTTCTATTTTCAACTTTTGAATTTCTAATTCTCTTCTATTTTCAACTTTTGAATTTCTAATTCTCTTCTATTTTCAACTTTTGAATTTCTAATTCTCTTCTATTTTCAACTTTTGAATTTCTAATTCTCTTCTATTTTCAACTTTTTTAGCTAAATAACCACCAGCACTTATATTAGGCTTTATGAAACAAGGAAATTTTTTACATTTTGAAGGAAAGTTTAATTTAAATTTTTTCAATAATTTATATTGAAAATCCTTTCTAATAATTTTAAAGTACAAAGAAAAATTTGGAATTAAAAATTTTTTTCTTCTTTTTGCTAATAATATAGAAAATTCATCAATAAAAATTGTATAAGCATTAGGAAAAAAGTATTTATCTATATTTTTCTTTTTAAGTATTTTTATAAATTTTTTTCTAGAAAGAAAATAAAATATTTTATTTAAATATATCGGCAATTTTATTTCTTTTATTATTTTTTGTCTTTTTCTAAGAAAATACCCAAAATTTAAGGAAGCTCTCTCACTAAATGATATTAAATAGCAATTGATTTTAAATTTTTTTAAAAGGTAATGCCATAAATAAAAAGGGGCATTTACTAAAACTATTTTCATATTAAGGAAAAAATTCTATTTACATAAAAGGCGTTTTCAGAAATTGTAAAGTATTTTTCAGATTTCATTAAATTTCTATATTTATTAGCATTTTCGCAAAAAATTAATTTTTTTAAGTCATAATTAACATTCCTTAAATTTCCTAGAATAAAAGGTTTAGAATAACTAATCCAAACATCACCATTATGCATAATATAAATAGATGCTATTCCTTCAAAATTTTTAATTTTTTTGTTTCTAGCTAAAAATTTATAGTATTCATATCTTAAAAGTTTTATTATATTTAGCTTATTTTTTATTTTTTTATATTCTTTAAGTAAAATTAATAAAACTTTTTTAATTTTATTTTCAGTAGCAACAAAATCTAAATTTTCATTATAAAGCTTAGACCTATATTCTGCTAAAGTTATTATATAAGAATCAGGTTTTAATTTATCATTAACAAAGTTATAAATTAAAGGGAATCTATCTATGTTATATTTAGAAATTACAGTATTTATACCTACAATCAAATTTTTCCTTCTTATTTTTTTTAGTTCGTAAAAAGTATTGATTACAATGTTAAATGCATCTATTCCTCTAACATCTTTATACTTTTCTTCTACTTCATCCAAAGAAATATTTATTATAAAAGTTGTTTTGGGAAATTTTTTTGTTAAATAATCAACAATTTTTACTGTTTTTTCTGTAAAAGTGCCATTAGTTGCTATTGTTATAAAAATTGGTTTACTTATTTCTAAAACTGTTTCAAGAACTTCTTTTATATTAGGTTTCATAAAAGGCTCGCCTCCAGTTATAGTTATCCAATAAATTTTTCCAATTTTACTAAAAATTTTTTTCACTTCATCTAAGCTTAATTCGTTTTTCATCTTTTCTTTTATATTATTTTTCCAAATATAACAAGTTTTGCAAAAAGAATTACAGTAATCGTTAACACTAAAAGTAATAATTTTTGGTAAAATTTTTGGGGAGTTAAAATAATAAAAGAGATTATAACCTATGTAAGATTTTAAAAAATCTAAAGCATCAAAAATACTTATTTTCATAATAATTAATTGTATCCTTTAAACCATAAGTTAAGCTATAAAAAGGATAATTAGAAATTATTTTTTTCAATTTTTTATTAGAATAAATTATTTTTTTCCTTGCATGAGTAAAACTTCCAGAAACATAAGAATATATTTTAAAAATTGAATCAGGAATATTTAAATGAATAATTTTTTTGTTTAAAATTTTTTCTATAGTTTTTGAAATTTCAAAAATTTTAAAAAAACCATCATTAACATTAAAAATTTCATTATCAAATTTTTTATTTTTTAAAAATTCTTTAGATAATTTAGATAAATTTTTTACATAGACTAGGTTAAGATATAATTTAGAATTAATTCCAATTCCAAAAAACTTTTCTAGTAAAAACAAAGAGTAAAAGGTTTTTTGCCAATCTTTAGGACCATAAACTCTAGGAAGCCTTATTATCAAAAATTTTATTCCATAATTTTTGCAAAAATTTTTTATAATTCTTTCACTAATTAGCTTACTTCTTCCATAAAAATCATTTGCATAGCATTTGAAACTTTCATCAATTTCCACATTATTATATTTTAATCCATAAACTTTAGTAGAGCTAAAATAGATAATTTTTTTTACATCCTTTTTTCTTGCTATTTCTAAAATATTTTTAGTAATTTTCAAATTTTCATGATAAGCTTCTTTATTATTTTTTATTTTAGCAGCTAAATGAAAAATAAAATCAACATTTTCAGAAATTTTCAGAGGATTTTTTAAATCATGTTTATAAAGCTTCATTTTTTTACTTTTTAAATGTTTTTTTATATTTTCTATTTTTCCGTTTGAAAAATTATCTATTCCTACAATTTCATTTTCTTTAATTAAAAAATCTATTAAATTGCTACCTATAAAACCTGCCGAACCAGAAATTAATATACTAAAAGTTTTCTCTTTCCCAAGCATATTTGTATTTCGAAAAAATAAATTTAACAATTGCAGAAACTCTTGCAATAATTTCTATTAAGCAAACAAGAAAAAAAACTATTATATCTTTAAAATTTGAAGTATAAAAGAATTTTTTTATAACTTTTAAAAGAATTGTAGTATTTAAAGTGCTAGGATAAAAACTATATTTTTTAATTATTTCTAAATGAGATAAGAAACTTCTTTCTCTCTGTCTAAAAAAATATAGTAAAGTGTTTGGAGATTTGGTATATCCAAAACATTTTGGTTCATAAACAATTTTATATCCCTTTTTTCTAATCATATATTCTATAAAAACTTCATCATCAAGAGTTTCATCAATCTTATTAAATATTTTTTTAAAAGCCATTATTTCAGTTCCTTTTGGTTCAATTTCACAAACCAAAGAATGCAAATTCCATATTACTTTCGAAAGCCAATATTTTTTTCCATTTTTATCTGCTAGAATTTTACCTACTACAGCACCAATATTTTCTTTCTTAAACCATTTTAGTAGATAACTAACGCTTCCTTCTAAAATAATGTCAGAAGTTAATAAAAGTATAATTTCTGAATTTATTAATTTTAATCCTTTGTTAATAGCAGCTGATTTACCTTTTCTTTTTCTTTCAATTATAACTTTAACCATTTTAGATTTCAACTTTTTTACAAACTTATCTGGGCTAACTACTATAATTTCTCTAATTTCCTTGCATTTTTTCAACTTTTTTATTAATTTGAATAACCTTTCTTTTTCTCCAAAACTAGGTATTAAAACAGATACTTTAGTCATAATCTATATTAATTTATGAAATTTCCTTTTGCTTTTTCAAACTATAAAGAAAGTAATTTAGTTATTCAATCTTTTTTTGTTAATCAAAGTGAAGAAAACATTTTGAATAATTTAAGAAAAATTTCTAATAAAGTAGAGCCAATAGATATTAAAAATAAAAGGAATTATTTTGAAAAGCTTAAAATTTATGATGCTGGAAACTTTAAAATTAAATATTATGATGAAATTTATGAAAAAACATTAGAAAATTTAAAAAACGGAAAATTTACTTTAAATATTTTTATTCCTCACTTATTTTCTTTATATTCAATTGGAATTTGTAGCGAAAATGATGGAATATTAATTTTCGATGCTCATGCAGATTTAAAAGATACTTTTGAAAAAGAAAAATATCATAGAGCAACTTGGCTAAGAAGATTGTTAGAATTAATAGATGAAGATAAAGTAATGATAATTGGATTAAGAAGTTTAGATGAAGATGAATTAAATTTTATAGAAGAAAATAAAATAAGTTATTTAACTTCTTTTGAAATAGAAGAAAACTTAAGAAAAAGTTTAAGAAAAATAAAAAATTTTACTCAAAAATTTGAAAAAATTTATATATCTTTTGATGTAGATGTTTTAGATTATTCTTATGTAGATTCTTTTTATCCAGAAAGTTTTGGATTAAATATGTTTCAAATATATGAAATATTAGATAATATAAATTCTAAAATAGCTGGAATTGACTTTTGCGAATTTAATATAATAGATGAAAATAAAGCAATAAATACTGTTAATTTATTATTCAAACTTATTAGCCTCTTCAAAAACAATATTTAAACTTTTCAGAATTTTTTCATTTTCTTTCGAAAATTCAATAATTTCATCAATAGTATTTCCAATTTTTTCTTTTAAATAGTTAATTACTTTATCATAATTTTTAAACTTTTCATTCAATTTTTTCCATTCAATATTTTTCAAAACTTCAATATTTTTAGGCAACTTCAAAACATTTTTATAAATTAAAACAGCAATTATAGGGTAACCAATATAATTTTTTAAAATAGTTCCATTATCATTAGAAAAAACTAAAATTTTTCCTAATTCAAACTTTATTTTTACTAGATATTCTTTCCTTTTATCTGAAGAAATAATTCTATATTCATTCTTTGAAATTTCTTTAATTCTATTATCTGCAAAAACAGAATATGCTTCTAAATATTTTATTAAAGGCGGTAAGCTAAGCTTTTTCATAATTAACCAAAAACTTTCTTATATATTTCATTAAAAGAAGGATGGTTTACATTTACTACTTCTTCAAAATTTTTAGAACCTTTCTTTTTTTCGTGGTACAACCTTTCAAAAATTTCCTTTTTGCCTTGATTCTTTACTATTGCTTTTTCTAGAGGGATTTTTAAATAATAACTTTCTAGCAAAATTTTAATTAAAATGTTTATTCTATCTGGAACACCCTTAATACTTCCTTTAAGCTCAATCCTTTTTCTAGGAAAATCTAAATCTTGGAACAAATATTTTGTTGCATAGTACCACTTTTGACCAACATCAACTATTCCTCCAAACAAAAATAAATTATATTTTTCTAAGTCTTTTTCTTCAAAAATTTCTTCTCCATAAGGATCCAATATTACTGCATTAAATTTTTCAAAAGGAAATTCATTTCTTTCACATATTTTAACAAAGTTAGAAAGCTTTAAATCAATTTTTCCTATTAGAATTAAATTTGTATCAAAAAGGAAATTTCTTATTTCGCTAAGGCTTTGAATTACTTGGACTTTTAAACTCTTTTTTCCCTTTTCGTTATGATAATTATAAAAAGAAAGGTCTATCAAAAAATGTTTTTCTTTTTCCAATTCTTCCAAAATTTTTTCTCTATTTATTTCTAATTTTTCTTTTGCATTCGGATTATATTTAACTTTTACAAACCTTTCAAAAACAATTTCTCCATCATCTTGAAAAATTTCTTTTTTCCCTAGAAAATGTTTAATTAATACTTTTTGTCCAAGATTTTCTTCTTTTTTAAATTTTCTTACAGTAATTTCTTTTACAAAATTCGAAACTGTTTTTTCAAGAATCATTAGGCAAAATTTTTACAATATTCCCTTTTAGCAATTTTTTCCCTATTTTTTCTAATTTATTAATTTCTTCCATTAAACTTAAAACCTTTTTTTCAAAACTTTCGAAATCTAAGTTAAACAATTTTATTAATTTTGATTCTAGAATCAATCTTTTAAAAATGTCTTGCTTTTCTTTTTCAAATTCCAAAATTTGCCTGTTTATCCTTCCTTTTATGTATTCTTTTTCTATTTCTTCAAAGTTTAGCAATTCTTTTTCCGCATTTTCTAAAAACTTTTCTTTATCTTTTTCAAATCCAGGAACTAAAATTGAAAAGATGAATTCATCAGGATAAATATAAGTTATTTCAGAAGAAACTCTATATCCAATTCCATACTTATTTCTAAAAATTTGAAAAATTCTTGAAGATATTCCTCCAGAAATTAAAAAAGATAAAGCACTTGCTTCAAAAAGCTTTTTATTTTTTAATCTTATGCTTTTTGAATAATAAATTTGATTTTTTGTATTTAGCTTAAGAAAAACATTTTCCCCTTTTGATTTTTTAGGCTTTTTAAGCTTTGATTTATCTTCCCTTATTTTTGAAAAATACTTTTTCAATATTTTCAAATGCTTAGAATTAAAGTTCCCTTCAATTATTATAAACATATTTTTCGAAACATAATGCTTTAGCTTAAATTCTTCTAATTCTTCTTTACTTAAATTTTCAATGCTTTCTCTATATCCAGCAATTGGTCTTCCATAATCCGAATTTCCATAAACAGAAAAAGGAATTTTTATTTCTAATAAATCTTCTGGGTTGCTTTCATATCTTTCTATTTCGCTTATTACAACTTTTTTCTCTTTTTCAAATTCTTCATCTTTAAATTTTTCATTCTCAAACATTGAAAAAAGTATATCAACTATTTTTTCAAAATTTTTTGGCAACATTTCAATTGCATAAAAAGTTAAAAAAGTTGAAGTATAGGCATTAGCAATTGCCCCATTTAATTCTAAACCTTCATCAATTTGCTTTGCAGAATATTTTTTATTACTCTTGAACATCATATGCTCTAAAAAATGAGATATTCCAGCAACTTCTTCATAAATACTGCCTATATTTACCCCTATTCCCAATCCAATATTTTTCGAATTTTTCTTTATTTTATAAATTTTTATTCCATTATCCAAAGTTTCTATTTTCATAATTTTTTAATTTAATTTAAATTTTTTTTGCGGGGGGTGGGATTTGAACCCACGACGGCACTAAGCCACAGGGTCCTAAGCCCTGCGCCCTTGACCAGGCTAGGCGACCCCCGCATAAATTAATTTAAAAAAGCAAAAAATCACAATATATATTTCAAAAATTAATTATAATTATTGATAACCTGTTCAGGTTAACATGAATGTTAAAAATAAAATTGAAAAAATATTGAGAAAAAGTAAATATGGATTAACTTTAAGAGAAATAAGTGAAAAGTTAAGAATTAGCAAAAAAACTGCTGAAAAGTATTTGTATGAATTAAAAGGAGAGGGAAAAATTTTAAGGAAGAAAGTCGGAAATGTTATTATTTATTACATTTTAAGCTTAATCTTTATTTTTGCTATTTCTTTTTCTCAAGTTGAAATAAAATATTTTTATTTAAATCCTACTCAAATTTTAGAATGTATTGAAATAGGGAAAAAATCTACTTGTACATTAACGAACATTCAAAATCCTGATTCGACACCGGAGAGAATAAATATAACTGGAGATAAACCAAATAATTATGGCAGGATAAAAGTGAGTACTTTTAATCTTATACCTTACGATATTAATGTATTTAACGTTACAGCAATAATAAGAGGAGCTAGATGTCAAGGCAATATTTGTAATTTAGGAGATTATGAATTAGGAGATAATAATAATGATTGGTGTTACGTAGATGTTTTTGAAAATTCTACTACTTCATTTAATTATTTTAATGTTCTTCCAAAAGGTGCAAATTCTTGTCAACTTTGGAATCCAGGAACTTTAACTAATGTAACTCTTGATACTACTAACTTTTTTTCTCATATTGTAAAACTAAGAAATAGTGGAATAGTTTGGTCAGGTTACGATTCAAATGACAACAGAGTTTGGTTCTTGATAGATTGGATGGCATTAAATGTATCTTATTTTAAACTATTGTATAAAAATTATGCTTTTTACGATTATTTTTCAAACCAAGTTTTAATAGAGCCATTAAATGTAAAAAGGGGTGAAAAGTTTAATGTAAGTGCATTGTTTGAAATAAAAGATGTAAATGTAACTTTTATAGAGCACAACGGAACTGGAACCTTTATAAAGTATTTTGACCCAGTAACTATTACTAATGTTTCAACTTGTAGTTATGGAAGCCAAACTTTTAATTGTAGTTTTTGGATTAACTACACTTTAGATACTAGCAATCTTTCAAGATTTTCAAAAGTTGGACCAATTAGCTTAAGAATTTTTGCAAATAATAGTTTTGGAGGATATAATCAAACATATTTCAAAACATTTTATTTATACGGATATTCTAAAATTGAAAATATTCAATTAAACGATTCATACATTTATCCTACTCAAAGCATTAGAGCTAGCTGTAAAATTGTTGATGCAAATTTAAGCATTCCAATTCAAAATTATCCAGTCAATTTTTATTTAAATAATAGCTTAATTAAAACTGTATTGACAGATGCAAACGGAACTGCAAGCATTGAATTAAGTTTTAATAATGAAGGGTCTTATGAAATTAAATGCAATATAACGGATAATGCAACTTTATACTATTATGCTTCAGAAAATAATCAAGCATCAACAATTCTAAAAGTTTTTAATTTAACTGCAGTACATTCTTTAATTTCAAACTTAAATTTTGGAGAAACACAAATTATAAAAATTAATGTAACAAATGCAAGCGCAATAAATTCAATTTATTTAAACATTTCATACACAAACATAACTGATAATTATGAATTACAAGAAACTTATGAAATAAAATATCCTATTCTTGAAAAATGTTTTGATAATTTATGTTTATTTAATTTATCTTTTATTCCTCCAAGAAGTGGAAATTATAATGTTAATATTTATGTAAATGCTTCTTGGCCTTTTGGAATATTAAAAAATTCTTCAAGCTTTTTTGTAAACTTTGGAAATGCAAATATTAATATAGTTTTTCCAAACTTTGATAATATTTTAATAAATCAAACATTTTTAATAAAAGTAAATGTTAGCGCAAATAATGGAGATGTATGGAAAGTTAATTTGTCTTTAACTTCTTCTACTAATTCAATAATTCTTAATGAAAATATTTTCAAAAATATTTTGCCAAGTATAAAAAGCAATCATGGATTAATAGTTGAATGGAATGTTTCTTCTTTAAATTTTGGGTCAACTAATTTAATTTTTAATGCAACTCCTCAAAATGGCACAAAATATTCTTTAACCAAAACTTTTGAAGTTATTGGTTTTAATGCTTTAATAAATTCTACAAGCATAAATTTTGGAAATGCAATTTTATATGAAGCAAAAATTACTGGAAATGCTAGTGAAATAAAAAGAGTTTATGCAGTAATTTCTTTTTTCAATATTTCTAATTGTAAATTGGTTCCAACTACAATAATTAAAGATTTAAGTTTTTACAATTTTTCGAATGGATATATTTATAGGTTAGAATTTATAGCTCCAAGAAGCGGAAATTATTCCTCAATAATTGCTGTAGAAACTAGCGGAACAGCTTATAATTCTACTGATAGTTATATTGTAAGTTTTGGAAAAGCTAAAATAGAAATAGTTAATCCATTTTACTTTGTTTTAGCAAATCAAACTTTTAACCTTACTGTAAAAATAAGCTCTGAAAATGGAGATATTTGGTTTTTAGATACTTATATTTCTATTTACAATCCTTTAGCTATAAATTTAAGCTCTTCAGAAACAAATTATCATTCTAATTCTATTGAAGCAGTTGCAAATAATGATTATTGTTTCGATAAATGGCTTGCTTATTCAAGCTATTCTCAAGGAAATGAAATTACAACAATAGAAATTCAAGCGTTTCCAAAAAACGGTACTAGCAATAATTATTTAGAAAGCTTTGAAGTAATCTTGCCAAATAAATTAAAAGCTCCTTATGTTTTTCCAAATGCATCTTTTATAGATGTAAACGTTACAATTATAGTTCCTATTTTTGGAAACGCAAGCGAATTTAAAATTAACTCAACAATAATTAAACCATATGGTTCTGAAATAGAATATTTAAACTTTTCTTTTGCAATTGCTAAAAATTATACTGAATGTGGAATAGAAGTAGAAAAGGGAGATGTTGCTAGCATAAGTAAAAATGCTATTGTAGGTGCTTCTGGCGGGGAAAATCTATTATATTCTATTGATGATAATTATCAAACTGCATATTTTTATGCTAGCTATTCTAATATTAACATTACTTTTAGACAAGTTTTTACAATAAATAAACTAACAATTTCATGGTCTTCTGCTGGAGCAACAACTTATTCAAACATTTCTTATGTAGATATTAATGGCAATATTGTAAAAATTGCTGAAAACATCTTAGTCAATTCGAGTCAATCGAACATTACTTTTAACTTTCTAATTCCGATAAAAACTCAAAAGATTATTTTTAAATTTAGCAATGCAATAGCATTATACGAAGTAGATGCTTATCCTGTAGAGCCAAGGTTAGATTATTGTTATGAATTTAGATTAGTTTACAATAATTTTACTAGAAGCGGAAATTATGATGTTTATTTAGATGCAATATCAAGCTTTGAAAATGTAATTTATTTGCCAGAAACTTCGTTTTTCATAAACTATGGAATTCCCTTATTAAATATAAGCGAAAAAACTTATCCAATAATGCTAAGTGGCCAAACTCAAAATTATACTATAATAGTTACAGCATATAGAGGTGATATAATAAATCTAAATTTGACTTTTAATTCTTCTAATCAAGAATATATTAATATAACTTCAAGTGAAACTTTTGAAAAAAGTATTGATTTGTTGCTATGGAAAAGTTCTGCAGAAATAACTTGGCAAATTTCAGCTAGATTGAAAGGAGAACCGAATATTACTATTCAAACTTTTGTTAATGCGAGCTGTATTTATTGCTATGCTAATAATTCTCTAGAATTTAATATAACTATTTATCCTCAAGATGTTATTCCTCCAACTATTAACGATTTCTGGTTTGAAATTAGAGGCAAAAATTCTACAATTTTTAATTTAAACGATTCTTTATCAATAGTTGTAAATGTTACAGATGATATATTCGTAACAAAAGTAATTGCTGAAGTAATTTATCCAGAAAATATAACTTTAAACCTTTCTTTAGTAAGAGGCAATTTGTGGATCTTTACTTTTCCTGAAAAAGAAAAACAAATAAATCAAACTGGAAATTATTTAGTAAGGATTTTTGCAAGCGATTTGAACGAAACTTATAATACAGTTAATTCCTCTTATAAAAACTTTACTGTAGTTGATATTTATTTCCTTGATTATGAGCCGAAATATGTTATATTTAATTTTGGAGAAAAAATAAGAGTATTTGCTAAAGATATAAATGATTTTATTGTTGAAGATGTAAAATGGAATGAAACAAATTACAATATTTCTAATGTTTCAACGTTTTTTGAAATAAACTTGTTAAACAATACTTTTAAAGAAGGAAGTATAATATTAAATATTAGTGCTGAAAAGTATGGAAATAAAGGTAATATAACTATTTTATTCAATTTAACTAAGCAGCTTTTAATTGAAATAATTTCTCCTCCA
The DNA here is from genome assembly GCA_038742305.1 of Candidatus Aenigmatarchaeota archaeon. Taxonomy (GTDB): domain Archaea; phylum Aenigmatarchaeota; class Aenigmatarchaeia; order CG10238-14; family SpSt-28; genus JAHLMO01. Next base: position 25,323 of record JAVYKI010000006.1, on the reverse strand, counting down.
AAAAATTATGTATTTAAACCAGCTAGCAAATTAAGCTGGCCAGATTTTATTCCAAGCATTAAAGTTTTTAATGTAAGAAAGGATAGAGAAATAGATTATGCTAATGCAATAATTTATTGCTTTAACGAAAGCTTTATTTTTACAGCTTTTACTTTTCCAACATTTTCTTATAATGCTTGTACTTTTGGTTATAATAATACTTATAGCTTTGAAAATTGCCTTTCAAAGTGCTATTCTCCAAACTCTTATGGAACAAGATTTAATTTAACTTTCGAAGTTTTTGATAGCTTTAGCAACTATGGAAAAGATTTTATATTTTTGTTTACCGAAGAATTAGCTACTGGAAGTGGCGCTGGAGGTGGTGGATTTGGTGGAATTGGAGGAATCGGTGCTCCGATTCCAAGTTGTAGATGTACTGAATGGGAACCAATTGGTTGTGGAGTATTAAATTGTGGAAAAGAGTTTATGGCTTATAGAAGAAGCTGTGAACCAAAAGGATGTGATACGGAAATAAAATGTGAATATTCAATAGAATGCGTTTTACCAGTAATAAATATTAGCTACCCAGAAACTATTAGCGTAGAAAAAGGAAAAAATACCTCTTTTTCTTTTATTTTAAAGAATACTGGAATAAAAAAAGCTTTTATTGATGTTTTTTCTTATTCTGATTGTGCAAAAATAATTTTATTTGAATCAAACTTTTCTTTGGATGTTAAGGAAGAAAGAGAGCTTAAAACTGATATAAGAGTTCCTCTTTATTTTGATGGAGATGAATGTGATGCTAGCTTTGAATTTTTAATAAATAAGGAAATTAGAATTCAAAAACCTTTGAAAATGAATGTTGAAGAAAGTAAATTATTATCAATTTTAAGAGTTTTAAAGCAAGATTTGAAAAAAGTAGAAAATATTTTGAAAGAATTGCAAGAATTAAATTTAATAGATAAAGAAGATGAAATTTATAAAAATTTAATTAAAAAGTATAATGAAACCGATTACTATATTCAAAACGATGATAGTATAAATTTACAAAAAACTTTAGCAGAAATAGAAAAATTGCAAAATGAAATAAAATCTTTATATGTTAAAAAAGAAATTCAGATATTTTTGGCAAAGAATTGGCTAACAATTTTGATATTTACTTTAACATCTTTAATAGTTTATTACATAACTTTCCAAATAGGCTTGCCAATTTTGAGAATTCAAAGGGAAATTTATAGATTATCTTTAGAAGAAAAATCTTTAATTAATGCTAGATATAATTTGCAAGTTCAGTTTTTCAAAAGAAAAATAGCTCCAGAAATGTTTAACAAAATGTTAATGGAAACTCAGCAAAAAATTTTAACTGTTAGAGGAAAAATAGCAACTTTAAGGAAAAATCAAAAAGAAATACTTATAAAGAAAATACCATTTTTAAAGCTCTTTATTAAATTATGATAGAAAGGGTAAAAACTGGAATTATTGGATTAGACGAATTAATTGAAGGCGGATTTGTAAAAAATTCTGCAATACTAGTTACAGGAAAAACTGGAACTGGCAAAACTTTGTTTTGTGGAAGTTTTCTATATCAAGGTGCTTTGGAAGGAGAAACGGGCTTATATATTACAACTGAAGAAACCGAAGAAGATATAATTAATGATATTCAATTCACTTTTAAAAAATGGAAATTTAGAGAAGCAGTTCAAAAAGGTTTAATTCATATTGTTTCTATAAGGCCACAATTAATTTCCTTAACTGAGCAGGATATTTCAAAAGTTCTAAAAATTTATTTAAACAGTATTATAGAAAAAGTTGATGCAGCAAAAAGAGCTTATAATATTTCAAGATTAGTAATTGATAGCATTTCTATGATAGAAATGTTTTTGAAAGAAAGTTATATTACAAGAGTTGGTTTGTCAATGCTAATAGATGCTATTAAAAAGTATGATGTTACAACAATTTATACTGGAACAATAGAAGAAGGAAGCGAGAAATTAAGCGGAAGCGGAATAGTAGAATTTTTAGTAGATGCAGTTATTAAACTAGATTATGTTCCGATAAGTGAAGAATTTCAAAGAACTTTAACAGTTAGAAAAATGAGAAGAACTTTTCATTCTTCATTAATTCATCCTTTCAAAATAACAGATAATGGTATTGTAGTTTATAAAATTGAAGAACTAGAAAAAATTACTAAAACTTAATAGTTCTTACAACAATTCCACTTTCAGTAATTTCAAAAGGAAAGAGTTCTAAGCTATGCTTAGTTCTTCTCATTTTTGTAATTTGTAATGCTCTTGGCAAATTTTGAGCTAAATAATAAAGCTTTATTACTCCATCTACAATAAATTCTTCCCATTCAATTTCATTCCTTCTCAATTCACTAAGCAACAAAGTTGTAACATTTCTCCTTTTTAAATCTAAAATTAAAGAATGTAATATTCTTCTAATTTTTCCTATATCTTTATATTCTTCCCAAGATGTTTTTAAAATTGTTACACTATCTATTGCAACTCTTGAAGCTTTAATCATATCTACATACTTTATAATTTCACTTCTCACATTTTCCAAAGAAGTTGGCAATAAGTTTATTATTAAAAGATTTCTTTGCTGAATTGCTTTTTCAAGTTCTTCTCTCCAGCCAAACCTTTCAACATCTTTTAAAATATCTTCTACTGGCTCTTCTAAAGAAAAATAAGCTCCCTTTTCATTACTTCTTAATCCTTCTAAAAGAAATTGTAAAGAAAAAATTGTTTTACCAGCTCCAGGAGCTCCTTGAATTAAAATTGATGAACCTTTTACAAATCCACCTTCAATTAATTCATCTAATCCAATAATTCCAGTTTTGATTCTTTGCATAAATTATTTTTTATATTTTGGAATATTTCTTAATGCATCAAACATTGCTTGAATAAGATTCATATGCTGCTTAGTTCTTCCAAAAGTTTTGCTCCATACATCTTTTATTCCTGCTAATTGCAAAAGCTTTTTGCTTTCATCATCAACAACTAATCCAGTGCCTCTTGGTGCTGGCATTAATATAACTCTTACGCTTCCACTTTTTCCATAAGTTTTCCAAGGAATTGAATGTTGTTCATTGCATGCACATTCCCAAGCTCCACAACCTCTATAAACTTTAATTAAGTTCATTTTTGCTTTCCTAACAGCTTTAAGATATGCGGTTCTTCCATCTTTTGCTTTCCCCCTTCCTATTCCAACTATCCCATTTTCATTTCCAACTATTACCATTACAGAATACTTTACCCTTCTTCCGCTTGCAGTAACCTTTACACTTCTCTTTATTGCTATTCTTTTTTTTGCTCCACCCTTTGTACCACCCTTACCTATTAATACTGGAACAATTTTTAAGTTTGGCTCTAAATAATCTACAATTTCTGGCTCTTTAATTTTATAGCCAGCTTCTAAAATTTCATCTAAACTTTTAAACTTTCCTTCTAAAACCATTCTTCCTAGCTTTGTTCTTGGTTGCCAAGCTGTTTTCTTTTCTTCCAGTTTAATTTCTTCAGTAGTTGTTTCTTCAGCTTCCATATTCTTTTAATATTTTTTCTTTTATTTTTTCAAAATCATTAGGCAAATTTTTAAACTTTTCTAAATAGTTGGCAATATGCAAACCTTTTATTCTATCTTCTGAAGGTAAAATTTCTTTGCTATGAGGAATTTTTAGTCCAGCATCTACTGCACCTTTTAAAACTGTAAAAATTCTGTTTCCTTTAGTAACTCTATTTAATCCAATATCTAATACTGCTTCATTTATACCATTTTTTAATGCAAGCTTTCCTATTATTAATCCAGTTAAATAGCAAGCAGGCAAATTTTTAAAAGAATATTTCCATCCATATTTTTGAAGAATTTTAGAAGTTATTCCTATAACAGTATAATCTTGAGCTTCTTTAGAAACAACAATTTGAGCAATTATGTATTTATTAGTTTTCCTTACCACTAATCTAGGCTTTCCACTTTTTAGTAAAGCAATTCTTTGCTTATAATCAGTTTTTAATTCTCTTCTTCTCCTATATGGCATTCTGTAAGTTGTTTTTTGAACCATTACTTTAATAACTTATTCTTTTCTAAGTACATTAAAAGATGGCTTCTACTTCTAAAATATCCTCCTTTAGCAAGCCTATAAAGCATTCTATAAGTTTTATTATCTATTTTTCCTTTTTCTTTTAACTGTTTTAATAATCTTCTTAGTGGTCTTATTCTGTTAATCCATTGCCTTTTTTTATCAACAATAGAATACTTACCTCCTTTTCTAACATGCTTCTTTTCTTCTTTATCTTTTCTTTTCAAAAATTCAGGTTTTACGCTTATAATTCCTTTTTCTATTAACTTATAAACATCTTTTCCATTAGCAGCTTTTTCAAGCTCTTCAAAATCTTCTTTTTTAGTTGCATTAATCTTTATTCTGGAAACTCCAACTTTCAATATTCTAGCTGCAACCCTTTTTATACTTTTCAAGTTCATAAATATTGCTATATTTATAAATTTATTTTTTGCTTTGATACTTATCATTAAATTCTATTTATTTTCTTTTTAGCTCTTTATCTTATGAAGTACTTAATAATTGCAACATTGCTAATAGGAATTTCATTAGCAAGCTCTTGCTTAACTTTTGAAAATATTGAAAACAAAATATTAATAGATAATAGCATTACAGTTTTAATAAGGAATTGCGGAGATAAAAATTTGTATGATGTAAATGTAGCTTTAAAATATTTGGAAAATTTTGAAACAAAGAAAATTGCTATAATTTTGCCTAATGAAATAAAATACTTAAAATTTAATATAAATTTGCCAAAAGGAATTACAAAAGCTTTAGCAAGCTTGTATGCATATAATAACGAAACTTTTATTTCAGCAAACTTCTTTTTAATTAAGCCAGAAGAATTTATAAAAATTGAAGTTCCAGAAATTTCTATTGAAAAAGATAAGCAAAAAGAAATTTTTGTAAAAATAAAGAATGATGGAAACTTCGAAATTGAAAAAACATTAGAATTAGAACTTCAAAAAGGAATTATTGGTTATTTTGAAGAAGATAAAGTAAAAATTTTGCCTAGAAGTGAAAAAAATGTTAAGCTTATATTAGTAGGAAAAGAAGTTGGAGAAAAGTATATATTAATAAGGTTTGGAAATTTTGAAAAGATTGTAAAAGTAAATGTTTATGAATCAAAAAAAGATTTTCAGATAGATTTTAGCTTTTTCTTACCTTTGTTAATAGCAATTCTTTTAGCTTTAGTTTTTATTTCATTATTAAGGCTAATACTAAAAAGAAGTAAAGAATGTATTTTACCAGAAATTTAAATATTAAATATTTAAAGTATTGTTATGTTGAACCTTTACAAAGCATTAAGAGAAACTTGGCAAAACAAGGAATTGAGGAAAGAATTATTTAAAGAAAGGTTAAAAGAGTGGAGAAAGCAGCCAGCAGTTTTAAGAATCGAAAAACCTACAAGATTAGATAGGGCAAGGGCTTTAGGATATAAAGCAAAGCAAGGTTTTATTATTGTAAGAGTAAGAGTAAGGAAAGGGGGAAGAAGCAGAAGAGCTTACTTATGGATACACGGAAAAAAACCAAGTAGTGCAGGAATTAGACATTTTACTCCTAGAAAAAGTTTAAGATTGATTGCTGAAGAAAAAGCTCAAAGAAAGTTTCCTAATTTAGAAGTTTTAAATAGCTATTACGTTGCAGAAGATGGAAAATATAAGTGGTTTGAAGTAATAATGGTGGACAAGAACCATCCAGTAATTAAAGCAGATAAAAATATTAATTGGATATGCGAGCCACAACACAGAAAAAGAGTTTTTAGAGGATTAACAAGCGCTGGAAAGAAAATGAGAGGATTAAGAGTTGGAAAAACAAAAAGAGCTAAATGAAATACAGAATAGCAGTTGTTGATAGAGATTTATGTAAGCCAGATAAGTGTGGATTGCCATGTATAGCAAAATGCCCAATAAATCTTGCTGGTCAAAAGTGTATAATTTTAGAAAAAGAAAATAAAAAAATTATAATAGATGAGAAATTGTGTATTGGATGCTCAATTTGTGTAAAAGTTTGTCCTTTTAATGCAATAACAATAGTAAACTTTCCAAAACCTCTTGATAATCCTATACATAGGTTTGATTTTAATGGTTTTGAACTTTATGGATTGCCTTTTCCTATTGAAGGAAAAATTGTTGGAATTTTAGGACCAAATGGAATAGGAAAAACTTCTGCAATAAGGATTTTAATAAAAGAAATAAAGCCAAATTTTGGGGAAATAGGTAAAGAATATGGTTTTTTGGATTTGAAAAAATTTTTTAGAGGAAAGGAAATTCAAAACTATTTAGAAAAGTTTGAAAAAAATGAAGTTAAAATTTCTTATAAGCCACAAAGGATTGATTTAATACCTAAAGTTGTAAAAGGAAATGTAAAAGAATATTTGGAAAAGTTTGATGAAAGAAAAATTGCAAGAGAAATACTAAAAGAATTTAATGTTGATATAGAAAATAAAAAAATTGAAGAATTGAGTGGCGGGGAGCTTCAAATTTTTGCTTTAGCTATTGCAATTTCTAAAGATGCAAACATATACTTTTTAGATGAACCAACAAACTTTTTAGATATAATTCATAGATTGCAACTAGTAAAAATTATTGAAAAGTTTTTGAAAGAAAAAAGTGTTTTAATAGTAGATCATGATTTAACTTTTTTAGATGCTGTTTGCGATTACATTCAAATATTTTATGGAATTCCGAGCGTTTATGGTTTTGTTTCTTCCCTTTATTCTTCTAGAAGCGGAATCAATAGCTTTTTGGAAGGTTATTTAAAGAACGAAAATATTAAATTTAGAGATAAAATTGTTTTAGATTTTGGAAGTAGAATTGAACCAAAAAATGAAATTTTGCTTGAATTTAAAGAAATAAGGAAAAAATATGAAAACTTTGAGCTTTTTGTTGAAAGTGGAAATATAAGGAAAAAAGAAGTAATCGGAATTATTGGTCAGAATGCTTTAGGAAAATCAACTTTTGCAAAAATAATTTCTGGAGAAATAAAAGATTTTGAAGGTTACATAAGCTCTAATTTAAAAATTTCCTATAAGCCTCAATTTATTGCAAAAGATTTCAATGGAACTGTGCAAGAATATTTAGAAAGCATAGCAAAGTTAAATGAAGATGCAATTAAAGAAATTTTAAATCCACTAGGAATTCAAAAGCTTTTGTTAAAAAATTATAAAAATCTTAGCGGCGGAGAAGCTCAATTAGTTGAAATTGCAGGTTGCTTATTAAAAGATGCAGATTTATATGTATTAGATGAACCTTCAGCATTTTTAGATGTAGAGCAAAGATTAAACCTTTTCAAAAATTTAAAGAAGTTTGTAGAAAATAGAGAAAAAAGCTTTTTTATAATAGACCATGACATTTCTTTTATTTCTCATATTTCTAACAGAATTCTTTTGTTTACTGGAATTCCTGGAAAAAAAGGTTATGCAAAAATTTATGAATTAAAAGATGGATTAAATGAATTTCTTAAGCAAATTGGAATAACTTTTAGAGTAGATAAAGAAAGTAAAAGACCTAGAATTAATAAAATCGATTCAAAAATTGATAGAGAACAAAAGGAAAAAGGAATTTATTTTGCAGTATAATATTATGAACAAATTAATTAAAAGAATTTTAGTAATTTTTTCAGTACTTTTTTTAGTTTCGCTTTTCTTTTTTCTAATGGTTAGAACTATAGAAAAACCAAACATTTCAATTATAAAAACTACTTCTTCAGCAAAGCTAGTAGCATTAATTTCTAATGAAAGCACAAAATCTGTTTTGGAAATTGAAAGAATAGATTATTTAAAAATAAATTATCCTTACATTTCTAAACCAAAAGAAATTTGCTTAGAATATATGCAAGTTTTTGATAAAAATGGCAACTTATTAAAAGAAAGTATAGATAAAAAAGTTTGCATAAGCAGTGAATATGAATATGTTTATGGTAAAGATATAGAAGTTGAAAAAGCAGAAGATTTAGTAACAGTTCTTTCTAATCCATTAAGAGTAAGCATAAAGAACAAGTTTGATTTTCCAATAATTGCAGAAGTTTACATAAATGTTAAAAATATTGCTGGAAAAGAATGTAGCATTACTAGAAACGAAATTTTAATTATTCAAAATACTTCATACTTCTTTGATAGCTATTTAATTTCTCCTTTTGGAAATTTAGAATATGTCATTTGTCAATGAATTTTATGAAATTTGTGAAAAATTAAAAAAAGAAGCTACGAGCCAAAATGAAAGAAGGTTAATTGTAATAATTACAGAAAAGGAATTTAAAGAAGTTTTCAAAATTTTGGAAAGGTTTGTAACAGAAAATACTTTAATAGTAAGTTATGAAAAGGTTGAAAAAGGTTTTTGGATAGAATTCAAAGATTCACAAAAAATTTTGGGAATGACTTTTGATAATGCTATTGTAGATTTAAGAGAAAATATTCATCCGGATGATATAGGAAGAATTGTAGATACTATAAAAGGTTCTGGTTTAATATTTTTTATAATTTATGATTTTGAGAAAACATTAGATCATATTCACAATTTTAAGAAAAATTTAGTTTATTATTCAGATGAGCCAGCTAGAAGCATTTTTGAAAAAAGATTTATAGATAAGCTACTTTCCAGCAAATGCGTTACAATTGTAGATTTAGATAAAAAACAAATATTAAAAGTTGGAAGTATAGTTAAAGAAAAAATAAAGAAAAAAGTTCTTATTTTTCCTAAATCAAAAATTCCAAAAAGATTATTAAAAGTTTGCATAACTCAAGATCAATTAAATGTTTTAAAATCTTTAGAAAAATTTTTCTTTTCTAAAAATAGAGTTTTTATTTTAAAAG
>JAVYKI010000006.1:0-16464 GCA_038742305.1 Candidatus Aenigmatarchaeota archaeon | reverse complement strand
CAGAGGAAGAGGAAAATCCGCAGCTTTAGGAATTTTTCTTGGATATTTGGTTTGTGAAAATCCTAAATTAAAAATTTGCATTACTGCTCCAGAAAAAACAAATGTCAAAACTTTAATAGAATTTTTTGAAAAAGCAAAGAAAATATTGAAAGTTAAGTATGAATTAGAATATCAAGAGCCTGCAAAAGTTTTAGAAAAAAATTATGATTTGGTAATTGTTGATGAAGCTGCTACAATTTCTGTAAACATTTTAATAAGAATTGCTAAAAAGTTTGAAAAAGTAATTTATTCTTCGACAATTCACGGCTATGAAGGTTCTGGAAGAAGTTTTGGAATAAGGTTTGTTGAAGAATTAGTAAATAATAATATTCCTTTTGAAGAATTTGAAATGAAAGAGCCAATAAGATATTCTGAAGATGACGAAGTTGAAAAATTTATTTTCGATTTATTGCTTTTAGATGCTGAGCCTTGCGAGCTTTCAAAAGAAGACCTGGAAAAAATATTTTTGAAAAAATATGAATATAAAACAATTTCTTCTGAAGAACTTTTTAAAGATGAAGAATTTTTAAGAAACTTTTTTGGAATTTATGTAATTGCTCATTATAGAAATAGACCAAGAGATATTGCAATTTTAGCAGATTCTATTCATCATTTTCCTAGAGCTATTGTTTTAGATAAAAAAGTTATAAATGCTTTACATTTGTGCGAAGAAGGAAATATAAGGGAAGAGTATATAAAGCATATTTTAGAAGTTGGATGTAAAGAAATTAAAGGAAATATTATTCCTTGCATTTTAGTAAGGCATTATAGGATTGAAGAATTTGCTAAATTAAAAGGAATAAGAATTGTGAGAATTGCAACTCATCCTCAACTATTTTCTTTAGGAATTGGTTCTGATGCAATTAAATTTTTGGAAAAAGAATTTTCTAATTTCGATTATATTGGAACTTCTTTTGGAGTTAATGAAAAGCTTGCAAAATTTTGGATAAAAAATGGTTTTATTCCTTTACACATTTCTGCAGAAAGAAATAAAGTTAGTGGAGAATATAGCACTATTTGGATTAAGCCTTTATCTCAAAAAGCAAAAGATTTATGTGAAAAAATTTATTTTGAATTTAAGCAGAGGTTAATTTATAGCTTGTCAGATGCTTATTATGATTTAGAGCTGAATGTTGCCTATCTTCTCTTAAACAAAATTGTAAAAGCAAGAATTGAACCAATTATTACTGAAAATCAATTTCAAAGAATGGAAGCATTTTCAAAAGATTTGCTGCCTTATGAAAGTGTTAGTGACGTAGCAAAAGAAATTTCTAAATTTGTATTTTTATCCGAAAATCAAAAATTCTTAAATGAATTCGAGCAAAAATTGTTAATTGGGAAATTGTTTTTAGCTAAAGGTTGGAAAAAGTTAAGCGAAGAATTTAAAGAAGAAAGAATAAAAATTACAGAAAGTTTTAGGAATACTTTGAAAAAAGTTTGGAATATAGTTAAAGATAAGGTTAAAGTTTCGTATGATTTCTCATAATCTTTTAAAAATTTTTAAGTTTTTTCTTTAGCATTTTCTAAACCTTTTTTATTTCGCGAAATTTTCTATAGATAAAAATTTTGTTTCTTAAATTTTTTGCTATTATGAGTTTTAAGGAAAAGTGGAGATTCTTAACTTACGGAATGCATTTAGAAAAATGCATTCCAATCTTTAATGCTTCTTCTTGCGGAAAGCAAGTTCCTTTACTCAAAACTTTATTATCAAACTTTTGCATCAATAATTGCATTTTTTGCCCTTATAGAAATCAAAGAAAAATTAATAGAACTTTTTGGAAAAAAGAAGAACTAGTTAATTTAACAATAAAATTAACTAAAAGCAAGAAAATTCAAGGCTTGTTTTTATCTAGCGGAATATTTAAAGATCCAGATATTACTGTTGAAAAACAATTGGAAGTAATTGAAGAGTTAAGAAAAAGAAATTATAGAAATTATATCCATTTAACTTTAATGCCAGGAGTTTCTGTAGAATTAATGAAAAGGGCTGTTGAGCTTGCTGATAGAATCGGAATAAATATAGAATTTCCTTCAGCCGAATATTACAATGAAGCAAAAATTTATTTAGATTATAAACAAGACACTTTGAAAAGATTAAGGCTTTTAGCAAAAGTTGTTGAACATTATAAGAAAAAAGGAAGAAAAGTAAGTTTAGTTACTCAATTTATTGTTGGCTGCTTAGATGAAAAAGATAGAGAAATTTTAGAAGTAACTGAATGGCTTTATAAATTGGGAGCAAAAAGAGTTTATTATTCTGCTTTTGAGCCTATTGAAAAAACTCCTTTAGAAAATAAAAAGCCAGAAAGTAAGGAAAGAGAAATTAAATTGTATAGAGCAAGCTTTTTAATTAGAGATTATGGCTTAAGCTTTAAGGATTTTGAATATAATGAAAACGGAAATTTAGTTTATTTAGACCCAAAAAGTTCTATTAAGCCAAAAATTAAAGAAAAATATGAATTTGAAGATTTAGTTTTGTTTAAGGGTATTGGAATTAGAAAAGCAGAAAGAATAAGTAAAAATTATAGCTTGTTAGCTTTTACCAAAAACTAACTTATTGTTACTCTTTTATATTTACTAAATTCTAATCCTTTACAAGTAATATCTAATGGAATTACAGAAATATATTTAATTGTTCCAGGATTTACTTTTAAATTTATTTCTTTTATATTTCCACTTTCTAAATTACTATCTAAAGTTATGTTTTGAGTAATTACATTTCCATCTTCATAGTTTATTTTTACTAAGTATTGTTTACCTAAATTAGCTCCTAAATTAGTTAATAATAATTTTAATAAGAATTCTTCTTTTCCTAGAGAAACTGTTGGTTCTGGAGAAGCGTATTTTCCAACTAATGTTTTTCCAGGATAATTTGGAGTTGAATAGCCATAGTTATTGTATAAATCTAAAATTTCTTCTGGAGTTAAATCTCTATTATAAAATCTTACTTCATCCATCATACCATCGTTAAAATATCTTGTAGCAATTGTATCTGAAAAGATTCTTAATGGAGCATTGGTAGATGCAAGAGTAGTATTTCCTATATTTGTTGTAAAAGAAAAGAGATTTCCATCTACATATAAAAATCTGCCAGAAGCATTTTGTATAAGTACAATGAAATACCATCTATTTAATTCTGGTACAAAAGTCGTATCCCATCTATTTGCTCCTGCACCACCCCAATCAAAAAACATATATCTGTCATTCCAAATAAAAACAAAATAACCGTTATTGAAATCTGTTCTTTTAGTTATAATTGCACCTGGAATAACGTATCTATTTAATCTCATCCAAAAACTAATTGTGAATCCATCATTGATTGGATTTAAAGTTGGGGAATCATCAATCTCTACATAATCATCAACTCCATCAAAACTTAAAGCCTTTCCATATACTCCATCTACCCAAGTAGGACCATTAATTAAAGTTCCATGATTATTATTTCCACTGTTATCATAAGCATTTGTTCCTTCTCCTTCATCAAAAGTTAAGTGAAGTACTAATCCATCAATTTCTCTAATAAATACATCTTCAACATTAGATAATGAAGTAGCACTAGGATTTCCATAGTATAAGTAAATCGTTTTATTCGAATTAGCTGGGATATATGGAACTTTTACCCAAATTTTTGTATAGTGAGTATTACATGTATTTGGTTCAATCCAATAATTTAATAAAGTTATTCCATCGCTATCTGTAAATCTTATATCTCCACAATCACTTCTCATTTTTCCTGCATTAATTAAACTAGCAGTATCTAATGTAATTAATACTTGATAATCATTTAAATCATTTCCACTATTTTCTTGAATTGTTATTGGAATTCTATATTTAAAATTTTTATAATAATCTACATCTAAATTAACTTGAGTACATTCAACAATTAATTCTTGAGTTCCTGTAGCACTTTCTATAGTTCCTCTTAAATATCCAGAAGCCCAAGAATAAATTAATATTCCTATACCAACAGTTATTAAAACTATAATAATTGTAGCTACAAATGTCGAAATTAGTCTCATAATATTATTGTAATATTTATAGACAATATAAGATTAAAGCCTAGTATCTTTTACTAAATTTTCATAATAATTAATAACTTTTTTCAAAACTTTTTCAACTTCGTATTTCGGTTTAAATTTCAGCAAAGTTTCAGATTTGCTCATGTCAGCTAAAGTATTGTAAACATAGTTTTTTATAGGATTTTCCTGATATTTAACTCTTAATTCTAAGCCATTTTTCTTTAACAATTCAACCATTTGATTAAAACTATAATTTTTTCCGCTCCCAACATTAAAAACTTCAAAAGTTACTTCTGAAAAGTTTTCAAACTCTAGTGCTTTAAGATTTGCTTCAACAACATCTTTAACATAAATTAAATCTCTGGTTTGATTTCCATCTCCATATATTATAAATTCTTGATTTTTAAGAGCTGACCATATCATTTGAGTTAAAACATTTGCATACTTTCCTTTATATTCTTCTCTTTCTCCAAAAACACTAAAATATCTTAAAGCTACTGCTTTAACTTTAAACATTTTAGCATACAGATAGCATAACCTTTCGCAATAATATCTGGCTTCTGTATAATAATCTGTAACTTTTATTTCCATATCTTCTTTCCAAGGAACTGGATTTTCATTATACAAACTAGAAGTAGAGGCTAAAATTATTTTTGAATTATTTTTCTTAGTATATTCTAAAATGCAAATCATATCTCTTACAACTTCTTCTACTAACAAAGGATTGTTTTTATACATTGGAGAGCTAGATGGCATTCCGTTATGAAAAATTACATCAAACTTTTCATTAATTTCCAAAATTTTTGAAGAATTTCCTTCAATAAACTTTATATCTAAATTCTTTAAATTTTCTTTATTTCCTGTCATTAAGTTATCTATTACTGTTACTTCAAAGCCTTTATTACACAATTCTTCTACTAAATGAGAACCTATAAAGCCTGCTCCTCCAGTAACTAATACTTTCATAATAAACTTTGATATATTTCCAAAGTTTTCTTTACTGTATATTCTATTTTAAAGTTTTCTTCTACTCTCTTTCTTCCATTTTTCCCCCATTTTTTTGCTTCATCTAAATTTTCTAATACAACTTTTATTCCCCATGCAATATCTTGAGGGTCTTCTCCATTTACATGTACCCCACATCTATTCTCTCCGCTAGGAATAACTTGCTCTTTTAGTCCATTAACATTCTTTGCACCCACAACTACAGGCTTTTCCATACTCATTGCTTCTAAGCTTACTATTCCAAAAGGTTCATTGATGCTTGGAAATACGCATAAATCCGCTAAAGCATAGTGAGCTATTCTTTCTTCTTCACTTACCCATTCACTCCTTATTTCTATATATTTTTCTAATCCTAATTGTTGCCTTAATTGCAATAAATCGTTAAAGCTTTCTCCTTTTCCAAGCATTATTAGCTTAACATTTGGAAAATCCTTTACTACATAACTCATTGCCCTAATTAAATTATAAACTCCCTTAATCCAAGTCAACCTTCCAATAAAAAATATAACTGTTTGATTTTCAATTTTATATCTTTTCCTTAATTCTTCAACAAGTTTCCAATTAACATTTTTCAAACTATATTTTTCTGTATCAATTCCATTATAAACAACTTCAATTTTTTCTTTTGGATATCCAAGAGAAATTAAAAAATCTTTCATTGAATAAGAAACTGTTATAATTTTGTCTGCGTGCTTTGCTGCCAATTTTTCAATTTCTTTTATTGTTTCACTTCCGCTTCCTAAACTTCTTTGCTCTTCTACAGAATGAATATGAAAAACAGCAGGCAAATTTGTATTTTTCTTACTTATTATTCCTGCAAAAGCGGAAAGCCAATCATGAAAACTTATTATGTCAAATTTTCTTTTTTCTTTTTTAATTAGCAAGTTAACAAATTTTGTTGAAGAAAGTATATTATAAGTATAAATATCTGCAAAAAACTTTAAATGCCAGCTCCATCTTCTCAAATCTTCTTTTACAACGTAAGGAAAAATATCCATTACATCTACTAGCATTGGCCTATGAATTTCTATTCCATTCCAAATTTCATAAGTTTTGAGATTTCCATCGTTTAAAGTAAAAACTGAAACTTCATTTCCAAATTCTTTAAATTTCCTAGTAACTTCTATAGCATAAGTTCCTAGCCCACCAACTAATAATGGATAATATTCATAACAGAAAAAAGCAATATTCATAATTTTTTGTAAATTTTTTCTATATAAACTTTTGCACAATTTCTAATATCTACAAGCTCTTCACTTTTAAACGCATTCCAAATTAACTTCATCCAAACTTTTTTATTTTTATAAAGCTCATTTATATAAATTAATTTTTCTAAAAATGCTTCACTTCCATATTCTTCTTCCCAAACTAAAAATCCATTTCCAACTTCTAAAACTTCATCGAAATCTTTAATTATTTCATCCATTCCTCCAGTTTTTGTTCCTAATGTTGGAGTGCCATTAACCATTGCCATCATGTAGCCAGTGCCACAAGGCTCTTTGTTTGGCAAACTAGGATAAATTAATAAATCTGAGCCAGCATACAAAAGCTTTGCAAGCTCTTCATCAAAAGTTTCTAGAAATATAAAGTTTTTAATGTTTTGGTGAAATTCTTTAAACTTTCTAACGATTTCTTGCCCAGTATAATCATTTGGATGAGCTCTTCCAATAAAAATAAATTGTATTCCCTTTTTGCATGCTTCAGGAATTATTTTCATAATTTCTTCAAAACCTTTTTGATGAGCAATTCTTCTTGGAGCACAAACAATTAATTCATTCAAATCAAGCTTTTTACCAGTAATTTCTTTAAACTTTTCTATCATTTTGCTTTTCATTTCAATTTTTGTTTTAAGCAAATCGTTTAGATTATCTACTTTTTTATATTCTTCAGCTCTCCAATAATCTATATCTATTCCATTAACAATTCCAAAAACTTTTTTTGAAAGGAATATCTCTTTCATTCCTTCTCCACCAGCTCTTAGCCAAGAAGCATAATCTTTGCTTACTGTATTTACAATATCTGAGCAAACTAATCCAGTATATAAAAGATTTATTTGTCCATTATAAACTAGTTTATCATGATTGTTACTAGAAATTTCTTGTATCCTATTTATTGGATGAATTTGTTGATATGCAGCACCAGCATTATGAATTGTAAAAACAAATTTTAAAGTATAAAAATCGAAAAACATTATATCATATTTTGCATAAAAAGCAACTAAGCTAGTTAAAGCATCGTTCAAATGAATTATATCTGGCTGAATTTTCAATTCTCTTAGCAAAATTAAAGAAGCTTTTCCTAAAAATATTGCAAACTTTAACAAATCTCCATAATAAATTGCTGGAGCTAATTCTTCATTAAAAAGAAAATAAAATTTTGCCCCATACTTTTCTGTTTTAAAAACGCTAATTTTATAAATTTTATCTATCATTAATTCAAATTCAAGAATTTTTTCTAAATTTAAATCGCTATAATCTATTCTTGAAAAGCTTCCATCATACTTATAAGGATATAAAACAGAAATAACATGCATTTCTATACCTTGCTCGCTTAAAGCTTTTACAAGCTCTTCAGCAACTTGTCCTAATCCTCCAGCTCTACTTTTAAAGGTTTTGAGTTCCGGAGTTATAAAAACTACTTTCATAATATTATTTTTATTAATATGGTAAATGAACCAAAAGAAGGAGAATTAGTAATTTGTACTATAAAAGAAATTTCTAATTCTTCAGCTTGGTGCGAAATAATAGAATATCCAGAATATAAAGCTTTACTAGATTTAATAGAGCAAGGCCTAGATTCAAAAGAAGTAAAAATTGGAAAGCAGTATGTTGCAAAAATAGTTGAAATAGATAAAAATAAAAAAATTGCAAAATTAAGTTTAAAAATAAAGGAAATAGAGAAAAAACAAAAGTGGGAAGAATTTAAGAGAGAAAGGGGTGCAAGAAAATTTTTTGAATTAATAGCAAAGAAAAGAAAAATTTCTTTAGATGAGCTTGCAGAAGAATTAAACATCAAAAAATACGGCTCTTTCTACAATTTTTTAATAAACTTAGAAAAAGAAATAGATAATCTGCCGAAAAAGTATAAAGAAGATTTTGAAGAAGTATTGGAAAAATTAAAGAGAAGAAAAGAAGTTGAAATAAGCTATACAATTTTTGCTATTTCTTTTTCTAAAAAACTTGAAGAAATTAAAAAAATTCTTAGCATTTTGGAAAAAGTTGGAGAAGTAAAATATATTGGAGCCGGAAAATATTTGCTAAAAAAGCTTTCTACTAATCCAAAAAAGGATGAAAAAGAAATAATTCAAACTTTAGAAAAAATTTCCAAAGAATTTGATGTTTTCGAATATAAGAAAAATGAAAAAACTTAAGAAATGTTTAAACTGCAAAATTTATACTATGAAAAATGTTTGCCCTTATTGTCAAAAAGAAACTGTACTAGCTTATCCTCCAAATTTAAAGTTTTCTTTGTTAAAATACTCAAAATATAGATATTTAACAAAAAATAATAATGGTGGTAGAAATAATACAGCATAAAAAGCTAAAGCTAAAAGATGCTATTTTCATAGAGGGAATGCCGGGAGTAGGTAATGTTGGACAAATTGCAGTTGGCTATTTATTGGAAGAATTAAAGCCAGAACTTTTTGCAGAGCTTTATACTTCTCATTTTAATCATGTAGTTTTAATTAAGCCAAATGCTGTTGCTCAACCTTTAATGGGCTATTTTTACTATTACAAACCAAAAAATTTAGTTATTTACTACGGAGACCAGCAAGCAATTAGCCCAGAAGGTACTTATGAGCTGGTTAATTCAATTTTAAAGTTTATTAAAAGAATTGGAGTTAGCACTGTAATAACTCTTGGAGGAGTACAAACAACTTACAAAAAAACTGTAAAAGTTTATGGAGTTGTAAGCGAAGAAAGCGTAAAAGAAATGTTTAAAGATTATGATATAGATTTTGAAAATGTGAGCCAAAATGTTGGAAGCATTATTGGAGCTATTGGAATGTTAACTGCTTTTTCAAAAAGGTATGGAATGAAATCTTTATGCTTGTTAGCAGAAAGCTCAACTTTACCATTAATTCCCGACCAAAGAGGAGCAAAGGCTTTATTAGAACTGCTTTCAAAAATTTTAAATATTAAAATAGATTTGAGCAAAATAGAAAGAAAAGCTAAAGAGCAGCAAGAACTTATGAAAAAGTTATCTAAGCCGCAAGAAGTTGAAAAAGAAGAAAAGGAAGAAACAAAAAGATTAAGTTATTTAGGATAATATGGAACTATTAGTAGATAGAAAAACTTATATCTTGTATTTCTTGCCTTTAGGTAAAGGCTTTAATAAGCATATGGAAAAGTTTATTTATAAAAAGCTACCAAACGGAAATGTTTTTCTAGATGTAAGGGAAATAGATAAAAGAATCAGAATTCTTGGAAAATACATAGCAAATAAAAATGTTGTAATTGTAAATAGGAATGAAAGATATTTTGCAGCATTAAAAGAATTTGAAAATTTAACTAATGCAAAAATAATATATGGTAGATTTTTGCCGGGAACTTTTACTAATCCAAGCTCTGAAAATTATATCGAGCCAGATGCTGTTTTAGTTTTTGATTTAATAAAAGATAAGCAAGCAGTAAGAGAAGCTGTTAAAATGAATATTCCTCTATTTGCTTTATGCAATTCTTTAGATATTCCTACCAATGTTGATTTTATTATTCCTATAAACAATAAAAGTAGAAAAAGCATTGCTCTTTTCCTTTGGCTTTTAGCTAGAGAAATACAACTTAATAAAGGAATTATAAGCAATAGAAAAGATTTTAAAGTAGAATTAAATTCTTTTGCTGAAAAAGCTATTAAAGGAAAAGTTTTTATTGTTTAAATTAAAAACTTGAGCAAAATTAAAAGTATTGAAAGGCCTATTGTTAAATAAACAAAATGCTCAGCCTTAATTTTTATTTTTGCCTCTTCCTCTTCTTCAAATCCATACAATCCTCCAAATGTTAATGGCAGCAAATATTTTTTAGCTTTCCTTACCATAATATTTTAAAATTTAGTATTTAGTATATTAATTTATGGCAAGAAAAGCTCAAGCAGCTTTAGAATACTTAATGACTTATGGCTGGGCAATACTTTTAGTAATAGTAGTAGTAGGAGCACTTTATGCAACAGGAATGCTAAAGCCCTGTAGATGGACTGGCTTGCAAGCAAAAGAGTTTCCCCTAAGTGAAGTAAAAGTAGTGCCAGTAAGGCTTACTAGTAACGAACTAGTTTTTGAAGTATACTATCAACAAGCTGGAGATGCAACTCTTAATGATGTAACTATTACCGGAACTGCGGACGGACAAACTGTAACACTTGGTTCTGAAACAGTTTCTTCAACAACATTTAGCTCAAATAATGCAGTTACAGTAACAGTTCCTATAACAGGAGCAAGCAGTGGTGCGTGTGCAGTCTTTAATATAGTTCTAAACTATACAAAGCCAGGAACAACTCAATACAGCTTAGCTTCTGGAAGAATAGAAGGTCCTGTATCTTAATCTTTTTATTTTTTATTTTTATAGAATTATATTTTTTAAAAGTTTTTAGTGCGGGGGGTGGGATTTGAACCCACGACGGCACTAAGCCAGCGGGTTTCATATCATTATTTCAAAGCTTAAGATTTTATCTTAAGCCCGCCGCCCTTGGCCAGGCTAGGCGACCCCCGCTTATAATAAAATAATACAAAAATTAAATTTTATGTTATTTTTAGATATTGGAGCAACTAATTTAAGAATTTATTATAATAAAAAAATAAGAAAAGTAAGTTCAAAAAATCTTTTAGAAGAATTGTCTTTATTAAAAAAATTGAAAGCAGAAAAGTATTTGATTGCTGTAGCCGGAAAAGTTGATTATAAAAATAGAAGTGCATACATTCCAAACTTAAACTTAAAAATAGATTTTAAAAAGTTTTTCCCTAAAGATAAACTTTTTGTTGTTAACGATGCTATTTCAGCAGCTATTGCAGAAAAGTTCTTAGGCTATGGAAAAGGTTATGAAAACTTTGTTTATTTAACTTGGAGTACTGGAATTGGATGTGGAGTTTTTGTAAATAATAAATTGCTTTTAGGAAAAGATGGTAATGCTCATGAAATTGGGCATACAGTAATAGATTATAATTTAAAATTAAGATGTAACTGCGGAAAATATGGACATTTAGAAGCATATTGTTCTGGAAAAAACATTCCAAATTTTGTTAAACTATTAAGCAAAACTTATAATTTCAATTTTTCAAAATATTTAGAAGTTCCAAAGCTATTTAAACTTTATAAAAAGGATAAAATTGCAAATTTTATTATAAAAGAAATTGTCAAAGTTTTTTCTTGCGGAGTTTCAAATTTAATAAGCTTATATGATCCAGAGCTAATAGTTTTTGGAGGAGGAATAATTTTAAACAACAAATTTCTTTTAAAGTTAATTGAAAAGGAAGTTAAAAAACTTTCTTTTAATAGAGTTCCAAAAATGAAAATTACAAAGTTTGGAGATTTAGTTGTTTTAAAGGGTTTAGAAGTTATTGAAAAAGAAAACCTTCACAATCTATTTGTTTAAAATTTTAAAGCCTAGCTCTTCAACTTTTCTAACAATTTCCTCTCTTTTCTTTTTTCCTAAATTACTAGAAATTCTTACTGCATAAGCATTTTTATCCAATTCTTTTAGTTTTTCTAAATCCTTTAAACTTTTTATTAAAATTTCATAAAATCCGCTTGGATGCTTAAACCTTAATCCTTTTGGAGCTCCATAACCAATTCTTACAACTTTTGGTTTTCCTTTCATATGCTTTCTTTGCTTGCTTTGATGACCTCTTGGCTTTCTCCACTTACCTTTTAACCTCTTTATATTTTCTTTATGCCTTCTTTTAAATTCTGGTAATTTTCTAGGATTCATACCCTCTTTCTACTAAAAATATTCCATCTTGAAATACTCTTCTATCCCAGACAGATATTCTTACTGCTTGTTCTATATTATTGCAGGTTTGCCCCACATCTTCTATATTTATTCCTTTTACATACAAATAATTTTCCTTTAATTCAACTTTTGCACTTCCAACAATTTCGGCAATTCTTGGAGTTCTTTCTCCCAAAAAATTATAGATATAAACTTTTCCCTCTTTTATTTCTACTTTTATTGGAAAATGAGAATAAACAATTTTCATTTTATACAAATAGCCTCTAGTAACCCCTTCTATTAAATTTCTAACATGAGCAATTATTGTTCCTACAATTGCCCTATATTCTCTTCTATCTTTTAAAGTGTATGCAATAAATTTATTATTTTCAATTTTCATAAAAATTATCTTGTTTAATGCAAAATGTTTTATTTCTTTAAAAGTTTTTCCCTTAGGACCTTCTGCAATTATTTTATTATCTTCTATGCTAATTTTTACATTTTCAGGAATTTCTATTTCCTGCTTATAAATTTCTTTAGTAGACATATGCCAAAAGTTTTCCTCCTATATGCAATTGTTTAGCTTTTTTATTATCCATTACTCCTTTCGAAGTTGTTAAAATTAGTATTCCAACATTATAAGCTGGTAAAAACCTTTTTTCATATTTTTCTATCTCATCAACTTTAACAGAAAATCTAGGACTAATTGCATTACAATCGATAATTTTATTTTTTAATTCGACTTTTATTAATCCTTGTTTTCCATCGTTAATTATTTCTAAAGCTCCAACATATCCATTTTCTTGCATTACTTTTAAAACATTTTCTATCAATTTGCTTCTTTTAACAACTACAAATTTCTTTCCTACTCTTTCTGCATTTTTTATAGCATTTAGTGCATCTGCCAATAAATTGTGCTGCATAGAAATATTTAAAGATAAAAAATAAAAAAGATTAAATAGCAATTGTTTTAGTTTTAGAAAACTCTAAAAAGCTACATATATCTAGAGGTCTTACTGAAACTTTTCTTATAGTTCCTGATGTAAAATCCAAATTGTATAAATATGTTATATTTCCTGGTACAAAATCTCCTCCTAAATTAACCGTTTGAATGTCGATAGTTCCATCTTGGTATTCAACTTTAATAGTAAAATCAGATTTTAAGTTTATACTACCTATATTAATCATCGTTACATTTAGTTTTCCTTGTGCTATACTGCTAAAATCTAAATCAATATTAGCTTTCGCACACTTATTTCTTCTTGAGTTTGTTCAGCAGTTTCTGTAGTTCCTCCTAGGTATCCAGACATTCAACCATAAAACATCAGACCTAAACTTACTGTTACTAAAATTGTTATCAGTATTGCTACAAACGTTGAAACAAGTCTCATAATATTTAATATTTAATATTTTAAGTAAAGATATGGGAAAAAGACCTGTAATTAGAGCTAGAGGAAAAGGAGGACCAAGATATAGAGCTCCTTCTCATAGGTTTACAACTAAATATGATTATCCATTTTTTACTACTGAAAAAATAACTGGTAAAGTAATAGATATTTTAGATGCTGTTGAAAGATATGCTCCTTTAGCTTTAATAGAATTTGAAAACGGTATTAAATGGTATCAAATTGCTCCGGAAGGTTTAAAAACTGGAGATTTAATTACAATAAATGGAGAACCAACTTTAGGAAGCGTTTTAATGCTTAAAGATATTCCAGAAGGTACAAAAATATATGGAATTGAAAATTATCCAGGAAGTGGGCCGAAATTTTGTAGAGCTCCAGGAAGTTTCGCAATTGTAATTGGAAAATCTGAAAATTTTGTAAAAGTTTTATTGCCTTCTCAAAAAATTATTGAATTAGACCCAAGATGTAGAGCAAGCATTGGAGTTCCTGCTGGATATGGCCATCATGAAAAGCCATTTTTAAAAGCTGGAAAAAAGTATCATGCTATGAAAGCTAGGAATAAGAAATGGCCAATTGTAAGTCCAACAAAAATGAATCCTGTAGACCATCCATGGGGAGGAAGGTCTAAAAGACCAAAAACTTCAAAGCAAGTTTCTGCTAGAGCTCCATTAAAAATTGGCTCTGTTGGACCAAAAAGAAAAACTAAAGCTTAGGAATAATTAAAGTTCCTTCATCTTTATCTCCAAGCTCTATAACTTTATTTTCTAAATACAGTTTTGCAACATATGCGCAAGCAATAGAATCTAATTCATCAAGAGTTATTTCTTTTAAGCTTTTATTAATTTTAAAAAAAGAAGAAAAGAATTTATAAATTTTTTCTTTATTTTTTCTTTCGATTTTAAGCAAATCATAAACAGCTCCTGGAAAAGTTTCTATAACTTTAAACCCAAGCTTTTCTAATTCGTTTTTAATTCTCATTCCCCTTTCAGTTAATTTTCTCATCGGTCCAATAGTTATTGGAAAAAACTTTATTTTAAATTTTTTTAATTCTAGGTCACACTTTCTAAAATGTGGACCGATTTCTTCAATACTTTTTCTTCCTTTTGGTAAAGAGAGAGGAGCATCAATTGCAATTACTAACGGCTTTTCTTTTTTTGTTTTTTCAATTATTTCATTATCTTTTTTTAAAATTTCAACTTTTGCAAAGTCATTTTTTAATAAGCAAAATCCAGTATTCCTTTTTTCAGAACCAGCTAAATCTATTCCTACAACTTTCATATAATATAATTATGCATGTGCTAGAAGCAATACAAAAAAGAAGAAGTGTAAGAGATTTTTTGGAAAAAGATGTTGAAGACAAATATGTTGGAGTATTGCTATATGCAGCATCTCTAGCACCTTGTGCAGGAAATGTACAAGAATGGAGATTTATTGTTGTAAAAGATAAACAGAAAAAGCATGAATTAGCAAAAGCTAGCTATGAGCAAATGTGGATGGAAAAAGCCCCAATAATAATTGCTATTTGTACAGATGAAAAAGAAATTGAAAATGAATATGGGGAAAGGGGTAAAAAAATGTATATGTATTTGGATTGTGCATTAGCTGCAGAAAATTTATTGTTAGCTGCAGAATCTTTAGGGCTAGCTGGTTGCATAGTTGCAGCTTTTGATGATGAAAAAGTTTCAAGAATTTTGAACTTGCCAATAAACGTTAAACCAATAATGCTTATTCCAATAGGATATCCAAAAGAAAAGCCAGAAATGCCTTATAAAAAACCTTTAGAAAGTATTGTTTACTTTAATGAATATGGAAAAAAAGAAGGTATTAAATTATTTTAATTTATAATTTATAAATGAGAAAAATAGCTTTAATAAGCTTGTTTTTGCTTTCAGTAGCTTTAGCAAATGTAGAAATAAAGTTTGATAAAACTTATTATACAATTTTACCGATAGAAAACAAAATAAACTTGACTGTAAAAAATTTGTTAAATAAAGAAGTTTCATTAGTTTTAAACATTTTCCCTTCAACATATAACGATGTTTCTTGCAGCTTATCTAATTATTTTATAGATTTAAAGCCTTTTGAGGAAAAAACAATTCCTTTAACTTGTATAGTTCCTTTAACAACTTCTTCTTTTAGCTATAAATTATCTGTTTTTGCATATTTAGAAGGAAAGCTTATAAATGAAACTTTTATTATTTTAAATGTTGTAAAAAAATACGATATACTTATAACCTCTTATAAAATTTTGAAAGATGAAATAAATCCAAACGAAAAAAATTATTTTGAAGTAAACATTAAAAATATAAGAAATGAGCTTTCAGAAGAATATTTTGTAGTTTTTCAAATTGAAAAAAATGGAAAAGTTGTTAAAAGCGAAAAAGTTTTTATTCCAAAATTAGTTCCACAACAAGAATACAAAGCAAACTATGAATTTAGCTTTTCCTATTTTGATGAGCCTGGAACTTATTTTGTTTATGCAAAAGTTTATAATAAGAACGATGTTCTCCTTTTCGAAGTTTATAAACCATTTATTTTAAGAGAAGTAAAAACTTATGAAATTTCTAAAAAAGTTGAACAAGGCCTTTATATAAGCACTGTAAAGATAAAAGTTAAAAATACTGGAAATGTTCCCCAAACTTTAGAAATTAAAGAAACTGTTCCATCTTTTGTAACCGCTTTCTTAAAATTTTACCAAGAGCCAAAAATTGAACAAAAAGGTGCAAGTTCAGAAATTATTTGGCAAGTTTATGTTTTACCTCAACAAGAAACTGAAATTGTTTATGAATTCGTTTTTTGGCCTGTTGTTGTTGCAGCAAGCGTAATTGGAGTAGTTAGCATATTTTTACTTTCAATTTACTTTACTCCATTAATCGGAAAATTTGTTCAAAAAGAAGAAAATATTTATAAAATAAGGCTTGTTGCAAAAAATACTTCAAGAAAAACTATAAAAAATGTAATAATTAAAGATTTTGTTCCAAACATATTTCAAATAGTTGAATTCGAAACAAAAAAACCAGAAATAAAAAGAACAAAAGAAGGTTATCATTTAACTTGGAATATTCCAGAATTAAAACCAA
>JAVYKI010000005.1:0-52480 GCA_038742305.1 Candidatus Aenigmatarchaeota archaeon | reverse complement strand
AAGAGCTACTTTTAGAAATAAACCATGAAAATAGAGCAACTCCAAGCAGAGAAGAACTAACTAACGAACTAGTAAAAATTTTCAATACAACAAAAGAAAAAATAGTAATAGACTATATACTAAGCAAAAGAGGAGAACAAAAAGCTAAAGCAAAAGTAAAAATATACTATGAAGCATAAAAACACTCAAGTCTGGAAATATTATAAAGTAGATGAAAAAATAGAAAGATTAAGAAAGCTTTGTCCTAAATGCAATTCTTTTTTAGCAGAACATAAAGATAGATTTTATTGCGGAAAGTGTCACTTTACTCAATTTAAGAAATAAACATAAGTATAGAAATGTCCTGTTTTAATTCTCTTATTTTCTTTTAAATTTGGTAATTTATGAGCAAAACTTATTACTTTTGCCTTATTAACTTCTTTTAGCAATTTTTTCTCAACATCTTTCATTATTCCCCATAAAAGGTACATTGTAATTACATTTGCTTTAGGCCAGTTAATTTTTAAAAAATCTCCATGAATTATTTCTATTTTATCTTCAAGTTTGTTTAATTTAACTAATAATTTTGAAATTAAATAAAGAAAGTAGTTTGTTTCAATTCCATAAGCTTTTTTGCATTTAAACTCTTTTACAGCAATTATTAAAACTCTTCCGTCCCCGCTGCCTAAATCTAGAACTATATCGTTTTCAGAAATTCCAACTTCTTTAAAAACTTTTCTTATAGTATTTTTTGGAAGAGGAAAGAATATAGGCTTTCCTCTTATTAAATCATAAAGAATTTTTAAAGAAATAATTAGTAGAAAAAATAAGATAAGGTTAAAAAACATAAGTTCTCAACTCTTTACCATTTTTAATAGCTATTACTTTAATGTATTGCCTTATACTAGAAGTTCTAATTTTTTCGCCCAAAACTTTTTCTATTTGAAATATTCCGCTCTCATTTTCCATGTTAACTTTTATTGTTATTGGATAATCTGAACTTTCTATTTCAACACTTTTAATTGAAAGAGCAGAAAAAGCATGAATATCAGCTTTTCCCAATCTATAAGGAATTCTTGCCCTTCCTTCTGCCATATCTAAACCATCTGCAACTTTAACTATTCCACTTTCTATGGTTATAGAATTAACGCTTTCATCATGAGAAAATATTGAATTTAAAATTTCGCTTTTTATATAAAATCTTTTCTTACTTTCTGGATAAATTTCAGAAAGTATTCTTTCAACAATTCTAGAACTTATTATAGCTCCAAACAAATGATGATTAGTTCTATGTATTGAATTTCCTATATCATGCAAATATGCAGAAATTAAAACTATTATTTTTGCATCGTCAATAGTTCCAATATTATTTGTTACAACACTCGGCAAAACATTACTTTTTACTAATCTATCCAATATTTCTAAAGCAGCTCCGCTTACTATTCTAGAATGAACTAAGCCATGATCATTATAAAAAAGCCTTTCAACAGCATTAATGTTAGCCATTTTAAGCAAAGCTTGAACTTCTTCATCGTTTTCCAAAAGTTCAAAAATATAAGTAAGCAGTTCGTTTCCTTTTATTTTTTCGTATATTAATTTTTCATTTACTAACATTCCTTAATTGCTTTTTTATTTTATTATAATTTTCTTTAGTAGTTATTATTTCTGCTCCGGTCATAAAGAATTCATAATCTTCTAATTCATTAATTTTTATTTGTTCGATAAATTTTTGAGGTGCCCTAATAGTAATTTCTAATTTTTTTCCTTTCGAAGAAACTATTATTGGTTTATTAAGCTTTTCAAAAAGATAATTTGCAGCTATTCTTGTAATACCAAATTCAAATTTTTCTATAATGCTCCTCTTTTTCAATTTTTTATAAATTTTTTTAACTTTTGGAAAATATTTTTCAGCTTCCCTTAGCAATAAACTTTGAATTTCTTTTGATTTAGCTTTTTCTAAAAACTTTTCTATTTCTTTTTCTTTTGTTTTTCTAAGGAAAAAATGCAAAGAATTAATAACATTATCTAAATTTTCCGAATTAAAATAATTTTTAAATCTTTTCTTTATTTTTTCAATTTTGTAAAATTCTGAATAACTTCCTAAATGAGAAAGAAATATAATTGTTCTGTTCAAATTTAAGTTTTTAAAAAAGAAATAGCACAAAGAAGATGTTGGAAGAGGAAGTTTAAAAAGATGAGAATTTATAACTATACTTTTTTGAAAAGTAAAAGTTTTTGGTTTTTGGTCATCAAACCAAAAAACATTTTTTATAGTCTTTATCATAGATAATTTTTCCTTAGTTAAAGGAATATCTAAAACTATAGCTAAATCATAACCATTTATTTGCTCTAAATTATTTCTTCTATAAATTTTTATTTCAACATCCAGTTTATTTTTCAAGTATTCTAGAAATATTAAAGCAGAAGATAATCCATCAACGTTTTCATCAAAAAGAATTAAAGCTTTTTTAATTTTAGTTATTTTTTGAGAAAAATTTTTAGACAATTTATTTAAACTTTTGTAAAATTTTACATCCATAATAATTTATGTAAAATAATTAATTGATGCCCCGGTAGCTCAGCTGGTAGAGCGCTGCTCTGGTAGCTAGCAGTAAAGCAGAGGTCCCGGGTTCAAATCCCGGCCGGGGCTTAAATTATAACCGAATTGCTTAATACTTTCTAACTTACTCATTTATTTTTTAATCCTGTATTTAGTCTGATTTAAAACAATACAAGAAAATAATTTTTAATTTGCCAAGTAAAGAAAAATTAATTGTTTTAAGAACTGAAAATATTGAAAATTTTAATTTTGAAAAAGATAAAAAATTGTTTGTAAAACTGGGATACTTTCAAAATATTTTGCTGAAAAGTTAAGAAATTGAGGAATATAAGCTTATTGGTTAGATGAAAAACTGCAAAAAGATTAGAATACTTAAATTAAGAAATTCTTTTGCTTTCATACCAAGTTGAAAGAGCTTTCAATATTCTAAAAATAGTATGAGTTAGATTTTTATTTCTACAAACAAAATTAGCTATTCTTCTTTGATATATTCTATAATTTATTCCATAAAGCTTTTTAAAAAGTTCTCTTTCAAGTCTTTCTTGTTTCTTTAATTCTTTTCTAAAAATATTCATGGGAATTTTATCTTTTTTAGAGCCCCTTTTTACTCTTTCTTTGAAGTCTGAAACTAGATAGATTTTAAATATATTTTTTGAGTTTCTAGTAAGATAAACACCTGCTTTTGCATCTAAAACCATACCTCCTTTTTTACATTTTTTACTTACTTGATAATCTATTCTCTTCATTATCTTGTAAAAAGATTTCTTTTTAGTTATTTCCATTGCTTGATAAATTGGTATATTACCTTTACTTCTTTTTCTATAAAATTCTCCTAATGAGAAAAAATCAAAATCTAAAAAAGAGGCTATAATCCTACCAACAGTTGAAGATCCTGATAGTGGCGGACCACTAACTACCACAGAAACGTCTCTTCTTTCTGAAATTTTTCTAAGTATTTTTTTCCAGTTATCGAATTTAATAAATTCTAAAGTTTTTCTAAGAATTTTTGAATTATTAAATATCCACCAACCAAGATGCTTAGAATTTAAAGTAATTATTTTAGGTTTTAAAATAAATTTCTTTGCAAAATCTTCAATATCTGAAAAAGGAGTTAATTCATCTAATTTTCCATGAATAAAAAGAATGTCTTTAATTTCAAGCTTTGAATTATATTTAATTTCTAATTCATCAATTTTATAAAAAATATTTTTATTAGTTCTTAAAATTGAAAATCTTTTCATTTCTTTTATTTTTTCTTTTATATGATTTTCTAAACCTTTTAACCTAGTAGGAGCTGATATAGCAATAACTTTTTCAACTTTTTTAAAATCTGAAGCCGCTATTAAACTTAATAGAGCTCCAAAACTTAATCCTATAAGAATTATTTCATTTAATTTTTTATCTCCTCCAAGAATTTCTTTGATAACATTTCTCAAACTTTCTAATGAGTTATACAATGAAAATTTACCTTTGCTTCTACAAAAACCTTCATACTCATAAGTTACACATGCGTATCCTTTATGAAGCAAATTATAATAAAGAGGGTTAGAAGAATCTATATTTTCAATTGGAATACCTGGAGAAAAAATAACATATTTGTGATTAAATTTTTCCAAATTATAAAGTATTCTAAAGTAAATTTTTCTTTTTAAATAATCTTCTTGTTTTTTAAAACTCATGTCTATAGAATTTATCTAAAGATCTTCTTATAGGAGAAGGGAGTAACGAACTAGGAAAGAGATAAGAAATTAAGGATGAAAAGTTTGAAAAATATTTTTCTTCTATTTTTATTTCAGAAGATAGATTAAAAATATATGAAAACTCATCAATTTTCTTAAGATTAGTTTTAAGAATTTCTTGCTCTTTTTCAAAAAATTGATAATTTATATCAACACCGTAAAGTAAACATTCTAACAAAGTAGGAAATCTTAAACTCTTTACTAATAAACCTTCTACAGACTTATTGTCTACAATACCTCCTAAAAACTTTAGTCTATATTTTATTATATCTTCTTTTTTCTTTTCAAAAAATAATGTATTATTTTTATTTTTTAAATATTCTTTGAATTGAATTGGTACATCACCCCCTCTCTCTATTAAATCATTAATAGTATCTTCTATGAGTTTAAACTCGCCTTTAAGATAGATAGATTTACCAATTACTCTTGTTAAAAGGTCGAAAAATGCAGAAAAATCGCTAATTTCTCTAATATCTAAAACTCTCAGCCTACCAAAACTTAAAAAGAATAAATTTCCATCATACCCGAGCTTTCTTGATATTCTATTAGCAATATACAAATCATAAGGATACCATTTTTCCGTTGGTGAACCCTCTACGATTAACTTGGCTCCGAGAGAAGAAAAGAAAATTAAAAAAGGTAAAGTAGAAGGTACAATTTTTGATTCATATAAAAGATTTTCGAAATCCTCTTTTTTTACATCTTCTAATTTTAGGGGAAGAAGACCTCTTTCTGTTACTATTCTGAAAAATGGTTTGTTATATTCGATAGTATGATTTTTCAAAAATGAGAAAATTTCTAACCAAAAAGAAGGAAGTTTTTTAATAGCATAATCTAGACTTACAGCATCTATAGGTATGTTAATATAAGAAAAAAGATTTCTATTAACATTTATTATATATTCCGCTAAATTTGAAGTACCACTAATACTCTCTGTATAAATTTTCTTAAGTTTATTTAAGTTATCTTTTATCTCTTTCCATTCTACCTTCCTTAACCAGAAAAAAGGATGACCAAATATATCTAAGAAATACTTTTTAAGAAGATTGTTAAACTCGTTTATTTTTTCATTTATTTTTTCTTCTATTTTTTTAAAAAAGCTTTCAACTTCTGATTCAGTAGCAGTAGGTAATAATACTAGGGGTTTTAAACCTACTAACTTTAAATTTCTAAAGTAGATATGCTCATTTTCAATGTTTAAAATTATCGGTGACTTGGTTTTATTAACTCCTGATTTTTTGACTATATCCCATACATAAGCCATTAGCATAGGTTTTGTATTTTTATTAGTAATTATAGATGATATAAATATTGCTGCTATGTTATTTTGAGATATTCCAATTCTCGGATGATAAGAAGTTAATATAAAGGGTTGAAAACCAGCTTCATCGATAAGTTTTCTTGTTTTTTCTGTATGTAAATTTTCTATAGAATAAAGTTTTTCTTTTAAAGTTTTTAAATTCATATTTCTTTAATAGAATAAAAAATTAAAAACCTAGCAAAAGGATTTTTTGTTGAAGATAAAATTCTGAAATGCAAATAAGATAAGATTTCTTTAAAAGACCAATAACTCTCATAATACCAGTTTCTATAATCATAATCGCTATAACCTAATATTAATTTTCGATTTTTTATTATAAACTTTAACTGTCTTAAAAAATATCTTATATTATATTTATTTTGGATAACAACATAGAAAATACCATACTTTTTTAATACTCTATATACTTCTTTACAAGTTTTAATTTTATCCTCTTTTTTCAAATGAACTAAAGAAGAATTAGAAATAATTCCATCAGCTATACAGCTTCTAAGCGGCAAATAACGCATATCAGCTTTAATTATATGTGGTAGATACTTTTTACTTATTTTTAACATTTCTTCAGATAAATCTATCCCAATAGTTTCAACACCATAATTATCTTTTAAAAATTTACCATCTTTTCCTGTTCCACAGCCTATATCAATAACTATTTTTTTCTCAAATAAATAATCATAAAATTTTTTAAGATTCTTTATTTCTTGAGAAGTATGAGAGTGACAATATTTAAAATATAAAGAAGCTAGTTTATTATATCCCTCGACTGTTCTTAGTATATAATTTTCTTCCTCCATAAAGTATTTACTAAAAACTGTAGATAAACAAATTACATTTGCATTTTTATTTCTTCCGAAATTGTTTTTTATTGAAATAGAAATAAAAGAATTTAATTAAAATTTGTCAAGTAAAAAACTTTCAATAGTCTAATTTAAACTTTCTCTATTTATACTTTAAAACCCATAAACTTTTATAGATGGAACGTAAAATACCGAAACCTGTAAAAATAGGAGAGGAATACGATGTAGAAATAACTGAAGTTGGAAGTAAAGGAGATGGAGTAGCAAGAATAAATAACTTTGTAGTTTTTGTAAAGAATGCAAAAAAAGGAGAAAAAGTAAGAATAAAAATAGTAAGCTTGAAAAACAGGTTTGCAATTGCCGAAAAGGTATGAAAATTTCTGAGCTAAAAGAAGGGCAAAGGAATGTTAATTTAATTGCAAAAATAGTTAAAAAAGATAGTGAAAAAGTTGTAGAAACTAAATTTGGAAAAAGAAGAGTTTGCAATTTTGAAATTGAAGATGAAAGTGGAAAAATTACTTTAGTTTTATGGGAAGATGATATAGATGCTTTTGATGTCGGAGATAAAGTTCAAATAACTAATGGCTTTGTAACTCAATTTAAAGGTAAACTTCAGCTTTCAATAGGAAGGTTTGGAAAAATTTCTAAAATTTAACTTTTTTATTTATCTTTTTTGAATGAAATATAAAGCTGCTAGAGTCAAGGAAAATATAAAAGTATACCATATAATATTTCCTAAAGCTGAAGAGGTTGAATTTAAGAAAGAGGAAATATTTTCAAGATTACTTTCAGGAAATGTTGATCCTAAGATATTTATCATACCAACCAAATATGAAATTGAAAAAATAATAAGTATAATATTCATTATAAACTCTTTTTGTCCTATATTTAAAATGTTCGAGATTAAGTTTTAATAATTTTCAGCAAATTGTTTTATTAAACTAAGTAAAAATGGATATAAGATTAGAGAAAACGAAAAGATAAATATATAACTGAATTTAGAAATATACTCTATACCTGAACTTGATATTAAAAATCTTACAAAAATAAGAAATCCTGCGAATAAAACTAATACAATAAAGAATATATTTAATTCTTTAATAAAAGGTAGATTTAAATTAGTAATAGAAGGAATAATTTCTACTGTTGCCATTACTACTAGGAAAATTAAGTAATAAACAAAAATAGAAGTAATTATATTACCTAAATCTTTTATTATTTTGCTTTCTATAAAGGAAATTCTAGCAAGGTCTAAAATTGTTGGTACTATATTGAAAATTAGAGAAAGCATTAACAATACTATAGCTATATCTATCATGCTTATTATAGTCGGAGATGCAAATCTTTTTTGAATTACCGCTTCTACTAGACGTTCTTTCAATTTCAAATAAATTACTAATGCAAATATTAGACCTATAAATTTTGTAATTGTGTCTAATACTAATACTACTGTATCTAACACCATAAAATAAAAAATTTATAAATAAATTTATATTCTCAAATTACAAGTGAAAAAAATCTAGAATCCAACAGCTTATAATTTTTCTTATTTTTACTTTAACTTTTTGAGAAAGTTTCTTTTTGGACCGGGCGGGATTTGAACCCGCGGCCTCCTGCTTGCGAAGCAGGCGCTCTTCCTCTGAGCTACCGGCCCTTATAATCAAAATTAATTCAAAAAATTATGAAAGCGCCGGTAGTCTAGAGGCAGGACATCGGCTTCCCAAGCCGATGGCCCGGGTTCGAATCCCGGCCGGCGCATCTAATATTTAATGCTATATTTATTATGAGCATTATTCTTGAGAAATTGAAAAAAGAAATTGAAAAAACTCAAGTAGTAATTCTTGCAGGAGGGAGTGCAAAAAGAATGGGAAATATAGAAAAACCAAAAGCACTTTTAGAAATAGGCAATAAAACTTTACTAGATAATGAAATAGAGTTTTTTGCTAATTGTGGTTTTAAAAATTTCGTTTTATTGTTAGGATATAAGCATGAACAAATACTAGAGCATATAGAAAAGAAAGGTTATAAAAATTATTTAAACTTAGAAATAAGCATTGATCCTACTACTCAAAATTGGGGAAAAGGAAAAGCTCTAAAATATGCATATAGAGAAGGGAAAATAAAAAGAGAAAGATTTATAATAAGTTTTCCAGATGATCTAAAATTGGATAGCACTTTACCAATAAAATTACTTTCTCAGCATTTAAGCATAAGAGAAAGAGAAGATATATTAGGAACAATAACTCTTTCTAATGGAATAGAATTTCCTTTTGGAGTTGCAAAGTTAGATGAAAAGGGAAGAATAATATCTTTTATAGAAAAGCCATTGGTCAATACTTTAACTAGCATAGGCCTTTATATTTTTGAGCCAGAAGTTTTAGATTATATAGATAAATATATAGACCTAAACTCTCCAAAAGCAATAGAGTTTGAAGAAGTTATATTACCTTTACTGGCATCTCAAAATAAACTGTATAGCTTAATAGTTCCTTCAGAAATTTGGATACCAATTAATGATTTGAAAGCTTATGAAAAAGTTAAAAAAATGTTTTCTTAAACATTTAAAGAAGCTTCTTCTAAAAATTTAAAAACTGTAGAATGCTTTCTTCCTTCTAACAACATTTCAACAGCTTTTTTAGCAACAAAAACATTATCATATTTTCCTAAAATATTAATAGTTTTTCCACAAATAGTTATTTTTGTATTTGTTAATTCTTCAATCCTTTTTTTAGCTTTTCCTTTTTCTCCAATTACTCTACCTTTTAATTCTCTCATTCTATTTCTGCTTTTAGTAAAATCTCTTATATTAACTATTTCTAATATATAGTCGTCATCCATTAATAAGCAGGCAGAATCTTCATCAAAGTTTTTAAGAATTGCAAAAATAACTTTTCTAACTTTAAACAAATTATAAGGCTCTCCAGAAATTTTTAATCCACTTTTAAATTTCTCTATTTTAACATCTAAACTTTTCGAAATTCTTTCAATAGTTTCTTTTCTAATTTTTTGCAATATTTTATTCGGCAATATTACTTCCTCTATCATAATTTAATTCTCCATTTTGGCCCTTCTTTAGTATCAAATACTTCTATTCCAAAATTATTAAGCTTTACTCTTATTTCATCGCTCAAATCATAAATTCCCCTTTTTCTCAATTCTTCTCTAATTTTCAATATATCATTTATTAATTGCTCTAACTTTTCATCAATTCTAGGCTTATAGTAATAAAATAATCCAAATATTTTATTTCCAATTTCATAAAATATTTGATAAGCTTCTTTAGCGCATTGTGAAGAAATTGATTCAAATTTCGAAAGAATTAAATTGCTCATTTCTATATATTTACTTAAAGCTTGAGGAAAATTTAAGTCATTAGCTAGAGCTTCTAAAACTTCATTCTTTAATTTTAAAACTTCATTAGTAATACTTTCATTTCCCTTTGAAAAATTAATTGAAAACTTTAAATAATCTAAAGTTCTGTAAAACTTTTCCAAAATTTCTTTTGCATCATTTAATGCTTTTTCATTATAATCAATTGTACTTCTATAATGAGCTGTTAAAAAGAAAACTCTTAAAATTTCTGGATTTCCAATTTCTTCTAAAACATTTTTAAGTATTAAAAAGTTTCCTTTGCTTTTGCTCATTTTTTCTCCGTTAATAGTTAAAAAGTTAACATGCATCCAATAATTTACAAAATTTTTTCCAGTTAATGCTTCTGATTGAGCAATTTCATTTTCATGATGAGGAAAAATTAAATCTATTCCTCCTCCATGTACATCTACAGTTTCTCCCAAAAACTTTAAATTCATTATGCTACATTCTATATGCCATCCGGGAAATCCTTTTCCATATTTAGAATTCCATTGCAATGGATAATTTTCGTCTTTTACAAATTTCCATAAAGCAAAATCTGCAGGATTTCTTTTTGTTGGGTCTGGCTCTATTCTGTGCTTTATTAATTCTTCTTTTTTTATTCCGCTAAGCTTTCCATAATTTTCAAACTTCGAAACATCATAATATATACCGTTTTCAGTTACATACGCATAACCTTTTTCTATTAATTTATCTACAGCTTCAAGTATTTCTGGAATTAATTGAGAAGGTCTTGGCTGAATGTTAGGCCTTCTCATGTTTAATTTATCCATGCATTCAAAAAACTCAAACATATATTTATCAACAATTTCAAAAGGACTAACTTTTTCTTTTCTAGCTTCCAGAACAATTTTATCTTCTCCTTCTAACAATTCTCCACTTAAATGACCAACATCGGTTATATTTCTTGCGTATTTTACTTTATAGCCTAAATATTCTAAAAATCTTATAAAAACATCAAAAACAAAAAAAGTTCTTGCATGACCAATATGAGTATGAGAATAAACTGTTGGACCGCAAACATATATCTTAATAATTTCGCTTTGAGGCTTAAATATTTCAATTTTCCTTGTTAAAGTATTGTAAATTTTTATTTCCATGCTTTACTCAATTTATCAGCCTTTTCCATCGGCCAAGGATATTCATAATTAAAATATTCTAAGAATTCTTTTAAGTTTTCTAAATCTACCTTATTACCAATACTAATATAGTAATTATTAAACTTTAAACCAACTTTTTGATTTTCAACAAAAATTTCATTATTGATTATTGTTCCAAATAAATAACTTTTAGCTATTCCAATGCTTGGCTTATCTGCTAAAATTCCTACAACAGTTGCAATTCCAGCTTTTCTAGGATGAGCAAGTCCTTGCCCATCTATTACAATTAAATCTAATTCAACTTCTTTTAGAATTTCTAAAATTATTGGTCCTTCTCTTATAAATAAATAAGTTGGTATATAAGGAAAATAAACTTTATCTTTTTTAACTATTTCATTTTCTGTTTCTCTCTTTTTCCAGTTATAAATAACGCATGCACAAATTACTTTATTTTTAGCAAAAGCGCAATCAAAAAATCCAACTTTTTCAACTTTAGAAAAATCTAAATGCTCAATTTTTAAATTTTTAATAATAATTTCTTGAATTTTTTGCAAAAAATAAAGCATTAAAGGGAGGAAATTTCTTCTATTGTTTTTTCTACTTCTTCTTCGTTGCTTGGAACTGCTCTTTTAATTATATTTTCGAAATTCTTGGTTACTGTATTATCAATATTTTCTTCTAATTTTACTCTTACTTTAGAAATTAAAACTGGAGGCTCTTTAATTGCCCCTCTTACAACTACTTCATCTTCTAGTATAGTTGCTATCATTATTCCAACTTTTTTCTTATCTTTATAAACTTCGTAAATTACATCCCCAAGTTTTGTTTCTCTTAACTTCTTAAAACTATAATCTTTAGCTTCTATAGTAGCAATTTTTTCTAATCCTTCAAGAACTTCTTTCAAATATCTATTTATTTCATCTTCTGGAACTTTTCTATAAGCTTCTACTTTTAAAGTTTCCCATTGCCACCTTATTTGATTATCTATTATTTCATAATCTATTGTTATTCTTACTACATCTCCCTTATCTAGCCTTAGTTTTTCTACAAAAAGAACGTATAAAGCTTTATTAACTTCCCCTGCAGCTCTAGCAACTTCTTGACTACTTATTTCTTTAGATTTTACCTTATCTCTTAGCTGAGCAAAAAGAGTTTTTCTTATTTTTGTTGCATATGCACCAACTATTACAGCTCCACTTCTAAGCGTAACCATATAAATAATTAAGTTTTAAAAATTAAAGAGCTTTAGATAAAATAGAATCGAAAACTTCAAAGGGCAATGCTCCAGAAAATATTACTAACCAATAATTTTCTGTTTCTCCAATTTTATCTAAATATCCTCCTAAAGTATTTCTAATTTCATTAATTTCGCTTTCATTTACATATTCTTTACTTAATGCTATTACAAAAGAAGGTGTACCTCCAAGCCCATAGTAATTGACTTCTTGTAAATCATTATTTATTTCTTCTTCTATTTTGCTATCGTTTACGCAACTTGAAATAACATTTTTATCCATTCCCAATTCTGCTATCTTATTTTCAAAAACTTCTTTATAATTGCTATTTGACCATTGATCTTGATTTTCAAAAATCCAATCTTTAAATTCTAAATATTTTTCTTTTCCATAGTTCTTATAGACACAGTTTGCATACTTTGCGGCAGGCATAGCATAAGGATGGAAAGATAATGGAAAATCTTTAAATATATATGTTGCATATCCTTTTTCTAAATAATTCGATAATATTTTCGGAAAAGTGTTTATAGAATGCCTTGCACAGAAAGGACATTGATAATCTGTATATTCAAAAATTAATATTCTGCTACCATTTCCAATAGTTGGATCTTGACTATCCAGCTCTGGAAGCTTTAAACTTTCTATTGAAACTTGAGTTTGTTGATTAATAGGAGCTTGAGTTAATTCGAAAACATTTAAGAATAAATACTTTCCATCTTTAGAAACATAAACCGGTATTCTATTATTTTGATATTCTATTAAAACATCATAAAAACTTCCTTTATCTGTAACATATATTAAGCTTGCTTTTGTTCCTGGCTCAACTAAATATGTATTAATGTAATCTATAACTTTTTGTCCTAGGACATTTTTATCTATTCCAAAAGCAAACAAGCCAGTATATTTATCTACAAGCAAAACAACTACTAAAGAAGCTAGAAGAAAAATAGCTATTCTTTCTGCAGTTATTTTAAATTTCATTAATTTTTTATAAAATTAATCTTTAAATACTTTACTATGGAAGATATAAACAAAATTATTGAAGATGCTGCCATCGAAAATGCTTTAAAATATGGAAAAGCTTCTTTTGATGCTGTAGCAAAAAAAGTTTTTAGTCAAATAAAAGTTGAAAATAAAAAAGATGTAATAGAAAAAATAAGGGAAGTTGTTGAAAAAATTAATAATTTAAGCAAAGAAGAAATTGAAAAAATTGCAGCTGAAAGAAATATAATAATAGTTAAAAAAGTTAAAGAGTATGAATTCCCAGAGCTTCCAAATGTTAAAGGAAAAGTTGTTACAGCTTTTCCTCCAGAGCCAAGCAAATATCCTCATTTAGGTCATGCAAAGGCCGCATTTATTAATTGGTACTATGCAAGTAAGTACAATGGAAAATTTATTTTAAGGTTTGAAGATAGCAATCCTGAAAAAGCAAAAAGAGAATATTACGATGCCTTTAGAAACGCTTTAAAATGGTTAGAGCTTAATTGGCAAGAAGAAGATGTTTTATCTTTGCATTTGGAAGAATACTACGATGCCGTTTACAAACTTATAATTAAAAATAAAGCATATGTTTGCACTTGCGAAAGAGAAAAAATAAAGAAATATAGAAAAGAAGGAATTGAATGTGAGCATAGAAATCAAAGCATTGAAGAAAATTTAAAACTTTGGGAAAGAATGCTTAGCAAAGAATTAAATGCAATAGTTAGGGCAAAAATTGACATGAATCATAAAAATGCCGCTATGAGAGATCCAGCACTAGTAAGAATTAGCTTTCATAAACATCCTATTACTGGAGAAAAATATCATGTTTGGCCTTTGTATGACTTTGGAACAGCTTTACTAGATCATTGGGAAGGTATTACTCATAGGTTTAGAAGTAAAGAATTTGAAATGAGAACAGAACTTCAGAATTGGATAAGAGAAGCTTTAGGAATAAAGGAGCATCCTACAATAATGGAAATTGCTAGGTTTGAAATAAAAGGTTTTTTAACTTCTGGAAGAAAAATTAGAGAGCTTATAGAGAAAAAAGTTTTAGAAGATTGGAGCGATATAAGATTAATAACTATTGATGCCTTGAAGAGAAGAGGATTTTTACCTCAAGCAATAAAAGATTTTCTTTATAGAACCGGAATTTCAAAAGCTGAAGGAAATTTAGAATTTGAAATGCTAGAAAGTATAAATAGACAACATTTAGATAAACTTGCTAACAGATATTTTTTTGTAGACAATCCTATTAGATTAAAAGTTTTAAATGCTAAAACAAAAATTGCAAAAATAAAATATCATCCTGATTTCGAAGATAGAGGCTATAGAGAAATTTTAACAAAAGGAGAATTTTTTATTTCAAAAAACGATTTTGAAAATTTAAAAGTTGGAGATGAAGTTAGACTAATTGATGTATATAATATAAAAATTTTAGAAAAAACAGAAAATGAAATTGTTGCAGAATATATAGGAGAAGAATTGAAAAAAGAAATTCCTAAAATTCATTGGATATCTTTACATGATGATTTTGTAAAAGTTAATGTAATAAAGCCCAATAAATTATTTTTAAATGGAGAACTAAATCCAAAAAGTTTAGAAATAATAAGTGGTTTAGGGGAAAGTCATATAAAAAATCTATTTTTAGGAGAAAGAGTTCAATTTGTAAGGTTTGGTTTTGTAAAATTAGAAAAAATTGTAGAAAATGTTTTTACTTTTATTTTTATTCACAAATAAGTAATTTATGCTACCTTTTAGAGGCAAAGCTGTTAAAGAATTGCAGGAAAAATTATATTCTTTACAAGAAGAAATTGAGAAATTGAAAAGTCAGAACGAAAAATTAAACAAAGAAGTTGAAGAATTAAGAAAAGAAGTTGAAGAATCTCAAGCTAAAATTGAAGAGTATGAAAAGGAATTAAAAATAAAAGAGTTTTTCGTAAAACTTCTAAAAATAATATGCTTTTTAAGAAGTGAAAGAGTTAAAATAGATTCGGGAAATAGATATATAAAATCGTCTGTATCTGGATTAGCAGAACTATCATTTTACGAAAATTTAGATGAATTTTTTAAATCATATAATCCTCGTGCTATAGAGAGTCTTGAAAGAGATTATATACATGAAGAAATAGTACAAGCGAATGCAAGAGAGTTTAAGAAAAAGGGTTATATAATAAGGAGTTCGATAGAAGGAGAAAAAGATTTAAGATATAAAGGTTGGGCAATAACAATTAGAGGAAAACCAGATCTAGTAGCTTTAAAAGAAGAAAAAGAAGAATTAATAAAATATGTTATTGAAATTAAAACTGTAAAATATATAGACGATTTAGAAAATGCTATAAAAAGAGGTTTAAATCAAGTTATCTTATATATGTGGTTAACTGATGCAGAAATAGGTATTCTTAGAGTTTATCATATAAACAATAATAACGAACCAAAGTTAATAAAAGAAATTAAAGTTGAACATGATGCTAAAAAGTTTTACAACTTAATTTCTAAATCGATAGACCTATTAATAAGTATGATAAAGTTTCATTCTGCCGGGGGTGGGATTTGAACCCACGACCTCCGCGTTTCTCTATCATCTTTCAAAGCTCGATATGAGCGCGGCGTTCTGCCGCTAAACTACCCCGGCTACTCTTTCATAATCATTTTTTTAGCTACTTTAGGAAATATACTAATTATTTCATTTTCTCTACTAGAAGCTGCACATATTGGCAAATCCTTATATTTCAATATAGGAAAATTATGCTTTTCTACATTTTCTTTTATTTCTATAGGCTTTCCTAGTAAAAACTCGTATAGCTCTTTATAATCATCTATTTCAAATACGTTTTTCTTAGCATTTTTTCCAACAATTTGAGCTCCTTCTATACTTAATTGAATTTTTTCATTATTTTTTATTTTTCCGAAATATATGCCTAAAGGATTAACTTTAACATTTTTAGATCTTAATTCTTGCCAAAAATTTATTAAATGTTTTTTAAAAACAAAAACTTTTTCTTTTTTAATTCTAAATTCTAAATTTTCATCTATTTCGCAGTCAAAGTTTTTCTTTATTAAATTTTTCATTTTTTACTTTTTAGCTTTTCTATTAAGGAATTTATTTTGTGCTCTATTTCAGAACTTATTGCAATTCCAAAAATTAATAAAGATAAGAATAGAAAAATTACTAAAAATATGCCAATAATGCTAACTAAAGTCTGGTTAAGTTTAATCAAATAATCTTTTATAAAAGAAAAAACAAAAAGCGAAATAAGAAAAGAAATTAAAAGAAGAAATGCATTATTTAATTTTTTTATTCTAATATCTAAGTTTTCCAATTTTTCATCTTCTGAAGAATTGAAAAATACTATTAATTTGGAAATTGAAAATGACAATAGCCATATTTCTCTAAATGTTAATATTAACAATATTGTAATATAAAAGAATGTTAACATATTCAAAATACTTTTAGCTGAAACTTTTTCTTCTCCTAGTTGCAAATAAGAATTTTCTAAAGAATTAGAAATTATTGGATAAAAAATTATTAGTAGCAAAATTACAGATAAAAATACTAGAAATCTTGGTAAAGATGCTCTCAAATCTGCTAATGCTGTTAAATATAAATCTTCTAACTTTCCCATATTATTTATATGAAGTTAAGAATAAGTAGAAAGGTTATTTTTCCAATTACTTTAATTCTTATTCCTCTTATTTTTTTCAATTTTTTTATATTTTTATTTCTTATTTTGATTTTTGCTCTTTTTATAGAAATTTATAG
Source organism: Candidatus Aenigmatarchaeota archaeon (assembly GCA_038742305.1). Lineage (GTDB taxonomy): Archaea > Aenigmatarchaeota > Aenigmatarchaeia > CG10238-14 > SpSt-28 > JAHLMO01. The sequence continues at coordinate 35,636 of JAVYKI010000005.1, read as the reverse complement.
AATTTATAGGTATTTTGAAATAACAGAAAAAGAAATTATAGAAAAAGTTGGTATTATAAACATTCAAATTAAAAGAGCTGAACTAAGTAAAATTTCTACAATAAAAAAGATTAAAGGCCCTTTAGCTAGAATTTTTGGATATGGAAATATTATAATAAAAACTTATGATGGAGAAACTTTTGAAGCAAAATATATATCTAATCCTGAAAAAGTAGAAGAAAAATTAAAGAAAAGACTTGAGCTCTAAAGCATTTTTAAACATATACACATTATTAAACATTACATATGCTTCTTTATATTTCTTGACTTTTTCATATATCTTTTTTAATTCTTCTTTTGAATAATCGTATTTATAAATTATTTTTTTATTTTCTACTTTTCCATGCAATCTAGTATATAAAATTTTTGAAAAAGGCTCCTCATTCAAAATATCTACTACATCAATTATTTCATATTTTTCTACAATTTTCTTTATATTTTCCTTTTTCCAACCTCTTAATTCTAATGCAATTTTTATTTCATTAGAAGCATTTTCTAAAAACTCTATAACATTTCTAATATTTTCTTCATTATCTTCAAAGCTACTTGGCAATTGAATAACAACAATTTTAGAATTTAAAACTTTAGAATATTCGACCATTTTTTCCCAATATTCTTGAGTTACTTTATTCCATTTTAAATTTCCTACATATTTTTCTAACTTTTTCAATTCTTCTTTACTTAAACCGCTTCTTTTCCAAGTAGGACTTTTAATTGTATGAGTTAAGCCTTGAAAAGCTTTAAATGTAAATTCAAAATCTTTTGGAGCTTCTTTTCTCCATTTTTTAATAGTTTCTATATCAATTAATTTATAAAAAGTTTGCTGGATTTCTACAACATTAAAATTTTCAAAATATTTCTTTTTGCTTACAGGAAAGCCGCAGCAACCAATTTTTATCATAATTTTTGTTTATAAGCTTTATTTTTATCAATTACATGAATTACTTTGTAACCATTTTTAGAAAGCTCTTTAGCTATAAACCTTCTATGACACCTAAACCAAAATTTTTCACTACACATTATTGCAGAACTTTCTTTAATTAAACTTTTCAGTTCTTCTAAAGCATTTCTAAATTCTTCTGTTTTAATAAAATTTCTATATCCTTCCTTTCTAAAGCCTCCCAATTTTTCAAAGTGCAAATATTCTATATTTTCTTTTTCTAAATACTTTTTCAATTTTTCTTTATTAAACCAAGGAAATTTTTTACTGAAAGGAAATCTTCTAACGTCAATAATCATTTTTATTCTATATTTTTTCAAAATTTCTAAGAATTCTTCTATACTTCTGTTACTATGTCCAATAGTATAAACTCTCATTAACAAGTTACATGAATTAGAGCAACCCACTTTCTATTATCGTTTTTAATCTTTTCTAAAATTTTAGGAGTAATATCTATTATTATTTCTTTTACTCTTTTCTTAATTTCTTCTAGAGCATCTTCTTTTATTGGAAGCTTTCCTTTTTGACCAGAACCAATATAAACTACTTCTACATCTTTTTTAAATAAATCTTCTACTTCAAAAATCGAAAAAGGAGTATGTTCATTTTCTTTAACTAATTTTTTACTCTTTTCCTTTTCTCTTTTATAAATTGTTCCGTCGTAGTAAAGTATTACATCAAAATCAAACCTTTTACCATTTATTTCTATCCACCCAAATTCAGTTTTCAATTCCATAAATATATTTATGGAAAAATTTAAAGTGCTAGATTTTGCTACAGCAGATATAGCTTATGAAGTTTATGGAAAAAGCTTAGAGGAATTATTTAAAAATGCTGCTCTTGCTATGTTTGAAACTATGACAGATATTTCAAAAATAGAGAAAAAAGAAGTAAGAGAAGTTGAAATAGTTTCTCAAGATTTAGAATCTTTATTGTTTGATTGGCTAACAAATTTACTAGTTTTTGTTGATAGTGAAAATTTATTCTTTTCAGATTTTGAAATAAAGATTGAAAATAATAAACTTTATGCGAAATGTTATGGAGAATTCTTTAATCCTGAAAAACATGAAAGAAGAATTTCTGTAAAAGCCGTAACTTATCATAAGATGAAAATAGAGAAAAACGATATTTGGAAAGCAACAATAATTTTTGATGTTTAACCTTTCATAACAGCTATAGGTCTTAGTTCTACTACAGCTTTTGCAATTTTTGCTTTTTCAGCAGCTTCGATTACATCTGTACTATACTTATATGCCTCTGGTCTTTCTTCTGCAACTTCTCTAAAGCTTGCTGCTCTTAAATAAATTCCTTTTTCTTCCAATCTCTTCATAACTGATTGAGGGCTTTCGCTTCTAACAGCAGCTGCTCTTGATTGTACTCTTCCAGAGCCGTGAGGAGCGGAAAAAAATGTATCTATAGCTCTTTCTGCTGGCAATAATATGTAGCTAAAAGTTCCCATAGAACCGGGAACTAATACTGGCTGGCCTATACTTTGATATTTTTTAGGTATTTCTTTACTTCCAATCGGAAAAGCTCTAGTTGCGCCTTTTCTATGAACATAGACTTTAACTCTTTTTCCATTAATTTCGTATTCTTCTACTTTAGCAATATTATGAGCTACATCGTAAACAATTTCCAATCCTATATCTTCTAGTTTCATATTTAGAACTTTAACAAAACTTTCTCTAACCCAATGAGTTATCATTTGTCTATTTGCAAAAGCAAAATTTGCAGCTGCTGACATTGCTTTTAAATATTGCTCGGCTTCTTTACTTTTAGCTGGTGCGTATATTAGTTCTCTATCTGGTAATTGTTTTAATATATCTCTATATTTATTTTCAAGAATTCTTATATAATCGCTAGCAACTTGATGGCCCAGACCTCTGCTACCAGTATGAACCATAACCATAATTTGCCCGACTTTTTCAATTCCCATTACTTTTGCTTCTTCGGGTAAAAATATCCTATTTACGACTTGTATTTCTAAGAAATGATTTCCAGAACCTAATGTTCCTAGTTGTGGTGCTCCTCTCTTTTTTGCATATTCAGAAACTGCACTAGCATCTGCAAAAGGTATTTTACCATTAGATTCTATAAATTCTAAATCTTTTTCAAAACCATAACCATTTTTAACAGCCCAATGAGCTCCATATTCTAAAACTTCGTCTAATTGAGAAATTGTTAGTTTAACTTTTCCTGTTTCTCCAACTCCGGCAGGAACATTCCTAAATATTTCGTCTAACAAATCTTTAACTTTATTTTTTATTTCTTCATAAGTTAAATTTGTTCTCAAAACTCTTACTCCACAATTAATATCAAATCCTATTCCTCCAGGACTAATTATTCCTTCTTCATAATCAAATGCTGCAACTCCTCCAACACAAAATCCATAACCAAAATGCATATCTGGTAATGCAATACTATACTTATAAATTCCTGGTAAAGTTGCTACATTAACAATTTGTTCTACAGCACCGTCTTCTACTTGCTGGAATAATTTATCGCTTAAATATAATCTAGCAGGAACTCTCATTCCTGGCTTAGCTCCAATAGGTACTTCATATACTGCTTCATCAATTTTTCTTGCTTTCTCTTTAATTCCCATAAATAATTAAATTATCTTTTAAAAAATTTCCCCGGGGCCGGATTTGAACCGGCGACCTCCCGGTTTCTTTAGCTCACCGCTCGCAAAACCGAGCGCGGCTGCTCCCCGCGCAATTAAGCGCGGTTCTACAGCCGGGCGCTCTTCCAGACTGAGCTACCCGGGGCTAAATAAATTTAGCTTATAATATATTTATGCAAAAAAAGAAGATTGAAGAAATTGTAAATTCTATGTATTCAAAAAAAGAAGAAAAAGAAAGTAAAGAATTAACAAATAAGCTTATTCAATCCTTATTAAATTTTTCAATGATACTAGCTCTGTTATCAATTATTTATTTCTTTTCTTTTCCAAAAGAAGGTTATTATACTTTCCCTTTATCAAATTTAGGATTTTCCCCATTATTTGGCTTAATATTTTTCTTAATTTTTATTTTTGTTCTTTATTACATTTTGCCAAAAACTAAAAAGAGTTAGGTTTAACTAACCATCTATCAACATATCTACTCATATTTTGAAGAACAACAATTCTAGACCTTTCTTCTTCATCCATATATCTGTAATTAGGCAAGTGCTTTAAAAGTTCAAAAGCCCAAATTCTTACTTCATTATGTCTTAGCATGTGCTTTTTAGTTAATCTAGATAAAGAGCCTCCAATATGCATGTAAGATTTAATTTCTATAAAATGCGGGTTTCCCTTTTTAATTAATTCGGCCCAAAGAGGAATTTTTGATTTATCGTCGTTTATACCTCTAATTAAAGTTATTCTAATAACTGTTCTACAATTTGCTCTAGATAAAAATTCTAGACTTTTATTCCATCTTTCCCATGCATCTTTATTCAATGCCACATTAACTTTTATAAAAGTTTCTCTGTCTGCTGCATTCATAGATAAGTATAATTGATGTGGCAATGCATTTTCTTTTTGCAATTTTTCCAACATTTCTGGCTCTTGACCGTTAGTTACTAGAAAAACGGATTTTGTTTCTGGTAAGCTTTTTAGTAATTTTATCATTTTAGGTAATTTAGGATACATTGTTGGTTCTCCGCTTAAAGAAATAGCATAGTGAGAAGGCATTAAATGATATGCCTCCTCAAATTTTCCTCTTATAACTTTTTCATTTCCTCCAAATCCGCTTAACAATTGTTTCCTTAAAACTATTAAATTATTAATTATTTCTTCTGGATCATCTACACTATTTTCATCCATTTTCAAAAAGTTATAAAATTCTGTTAATCTCCAACAATAAATGCATCTATTCTGACAATAATTTGCTGCAGGACTAAATTGCATGCACCTATGAGTTTCAATTCCATAAAATTTATTTTTATAACATTCCCCTTCTCCGACTAAAGAAGTTTTATTCCAATGGCATATTTCTACAGCAGAATGACCAAAAACTCTATAACCAGCATTTTCTAACCTTTTCTTTACTTCCTCATCTATCCTTAATTTAGTATTTGTTATCATAACAATGTTATATATTCCTATTTATAAATATTTTTATGATAATATGTGAAAAAGTTGCGTTTGAATTTTTACCCTCAATAAGAGCTTTAATAGCTAGAACTCTTTTTGAAAAATATAAGCTATCTCAAACTCAAATTGCAAAAATTTTAGGAGTTTCTCAAGCAAGCGTTTCTTATTATATATATGAATTAAGAGGAGTAAAATTAAAAGAATTGGAAAAAAGAGAAATAAAAATTAAAGTTGATGAAATTTGCGAAAAAATAGTAAATAACGAATTAAGTAAAAATGATTTGCATAAAGAAATTTGTAAATTAGCTCAAGAATTTTACAAAAATGCTTTAATACCTTGTAAGTTTTAATTCAAGAATTATTTCTAATTATGCCGGGGTCGCCTAGCTGGACCAGGGCGCCGGCCTGGAGTTTATAGAGAAAGCCGGTGGGCTTTACGCCCGCGTGGGTTCAAATCCCACCCCCGGCGTTTCTCTTATTCTTTCTATTATTTCACGAACTAGAAAATTTAAGCTTTCTTTATTAATTTCAACTAAATAAACTATTGTTTCTTCAGAATTAGAATAAACTAAAAAACCCTTATCAGATTCGAAAATAAAAAGGTACTTAAATAGTTGTAATAAATGAGATTTTGATAGCGTTTTTCTTTTAGTTCTTTTACATTCAACAGGTATCTCTGAATATCCTTTATAATAAACTAAATCAAGCAAAATATTAATACATTCTTCTGATAATCCATTAGTATAATATGGTATTACTGCATCCGGAGAGCCACAAATTTTATAACCTGAATATATTTCTCTACAAAAAACTTTTTCTCCTTCAGAATAGCAAGATAAATTTTTAAGCTCTGTTCTAGTCAAATTTTGTAATTCAAAATCAGAAAACAGAATTTTAAGAACTTGGGAAAGAACATTTTTTGAATTTTGATGCTGCATATATAATTTAGATTTAAAATTTAAAAACTTAATAGATTCTACATCAAATAAAAGCCTCTATTTTTTCTCCTTTAGCAATTAATCTCAAAATTCTTTTACCTATTTCACTATCCTTACTAATCTTTATAGAATTATTTTTCCCTGCAACAGCAGAAAATAAAAATTCGTTTTTCCAATAAAATTTTACATTTTTTAATGCAACATTTTCTAAAAATCTAAATTCTATAGAATTTCCGCTTTCAGAAATTAAATATTCAACTTTTTTTCCTAAAGAAGGTATTTTAGGTTCAACGTCAATACTTAATCCAAGCATATTTTCTAATTCTTTAATATTTTTGCCCTCTTTTCCTATTAATTTTGGAATTACATCATTATCAACTTTCACAAGAATTTTGTTTTCGCTCAAAAATTCTATTTCGACGTCTTTATCATACTTTTTAAAAATTTGAACTAATCTTTCTTTTGCTAATCTATACAATGCATTCTCTTTTTCTTCTTTTACTGGAACTACAACATTTTCTTCTCCATAGCTATAAATTTCATATTCGAGCTTTCCAGTTTCAAAATCTCTTACTTCAACTACTGGCCTTGCTAAATCTTGCTCTGTCATACCAGTAGGAACTTTAACTTTTATTTCTAAAGTATAGACTTTTTTTATTTCTCCGTCTTTTATAAAAATTATTGTATCCACAATATGAGGCAGCATTCCAAGTTCATATCTTGTTAAAAATCTTTGAATTGCATCTAATGGACTAGATGCATGAACTACACCAATCATTCCAATTCCAGCTAATCTCAAATCAGCAAAAACTTCGAAATCTTGAGTTCTTCTTATTTCATCAAAAGCAGTATAATCAGGTCTCACTAAAAGCAAAATATCTGCAACTTTTTCAAAAGAGCCTTCTAGCTTAGTATATTGAGTAACTTCTTCTGGAACAATTAAATCTCTCGGACTTTCTAAAGTTTTAACAATTTTTCCTTTTTTAAGGTAAAATTCTACTAAAGAAGCACAAAAAGTTGATTTTCCAGAGCCAGGAGGACCACAAATTATTATTCCTTCTGCTCTCTCTTCTAACCTTTTCAAAAGCTTTTGACTTAATTTATAATCTTCTAAAGAAAGTTTAACAATAGGTTTAACTACAGTTATTTCTATTCCATCTGAAAAAGGAGGTTTTGCTATAGCAATTCTATATTCTCTTAATTGAATTACTAAAACATTATCTTTTACTATTTCAAAAGAAGATTTTTCATCTTTTCTGGCAAATTCTACAATTTCTTTTACCATTTCTTCTAATTCTTCTTTTGTTAATATTCTCTCTTCAAGCTTTACAAGTTTAAAATTTCCTGGCTTACCTTTTTTAGCAAAAGGGAAAGAATTTTCTTTTAAATGAATGCTCATCGTTTCATTATCAAAATATTTAAAAATTCTTGGTTCTTTAACTTCAGGAGCTATATAAATTATTTTGATTCCTTCAGCTTCTCCAACTAAAGCTTGAACATAGTCACTAGTAATTAAAGGTACGTCAAGCTTTTTTGCAACATCCCTAATTAAAGCATCTATTCTACCGCTTCTTGCTAATTTTATATCTTCTAAGCTTGGTCTTTCTCCAAAAAAAGTTAAACTATATTTTTCTCTTAACTTTTTTATTTCTTCTAAACCTTCAAAACCAACTTTTCTTCCTTTAGAAGCTTGGTTTTGCAATTCATCTAATACTGCTATAGGAATTATTATTTCTTTTAATTTTGGAAATTTATCTGAATTCTTAGAAATAAATCTATCTATTAAAATGCTAGTATCCACTACTACTTTTTCAGCATCTATTTCCATAATATTAAGCTAAAGATTGAAGTAATTCAACAATAAGCCTTACTCCATAACCGCTACCTCCTTTTTTCATAAAGTACCAATCTTTATCTAATATTGCTGGACCAGCAATATCTAAATGTATCCATTTAGTATCAACAAACTGCTTTATAAATAATGCTCCTATTATGCTACCTGCTTCTCGAGAAGTTATTGAAGGTAAATTTTTTATATCACTTATTTCTCCTTTTATCATTTTTTCATAAAACTTTGGCAAAGGCATCTTCCATACAAATTCTTTTGTTTTTTTGCTTGCTTCAAAAAGTTTCCTAGAAAGCTCTTTATCGTTTGAATAAAAAGCAGATATTAATTTTCCTAAAGCAACTACTTGAGCTCCAGTTAATGTTGCTAGATCAATAATTATTTCCGGCTCAAATCTTTTAGAGTAAACTATTGCATCTGCAATTATTAATCTTCCTTCTGCATCGGTATTTACTATTTCAACAGTCTTATTTCCAATTTTTATTACATCCCCAGGCTTAATTGCTTTTCCTGAAACCGCATTTTCAACTAAAGGAATTATTCCTATAACATTTATTGGCAACTTTAATTTCGAAACAGCATAAATTATTCCTACTACAGCAGCTGCACCGCTTTTATCTTTATTCATATCATAAATGGCCTCGCTAGGTTTTAAATTATAGCCACCAGTATCAAAAGTAACTCCTTTTCCAATTATAACTATTGGCCTTTTATTCTTTTCTGGCAAATATTTTAAAATTAACAATCTTGGCTTGTTTTCTGAAGAGTTTCCTACTGCTAAAATTCCTTCTAATCCCTCTCTTTCCAAATCTTTTTCATCCAAAACTTCTGTTAAAACTTCGAATTCTCCTTCAAATATTTTTTCAACTTCTTCTACAAACTTTTGAGGATATAATTTATTTGATGGTTCATTAGCTAAATCTCTAGCAATATAAACTGCTTTAGAAATAATTCTTGCTTTTTGAAATTGCAATTTATCAACATTCAAAAGTTTAACTGTTATTTCTTTTTCTTCTTTCTTATACTTAGAAAACTCGTAAGCAGAAAGCATTAAGCCTTCTATTAAACTTTTTTGGTCTTCAACATTAGAAAAATCTATGCAAGGGCTTATTTCAAATTTTTTTATAATTTCTAAAATTTTGCTTCCAATAAAAATTTCATAACCCTTTTTATATTTCAATTTAAAAATTTCATTTCCATTTACTATTTCTCTTTTAATTTTTTCTTTTTGCTGAGAATCAAGTTTAATTAAAGGATATTCCTCCTTTTCTACTATTTTAAAGTTTATTTTCATATTAAAAAACAGAAAAAATTAATAAATATTTATTAATGATAAACTATGAAGTTACTATTTCTAAATTTTTTGGAGAAATTAGTGCATATTCGTCATGAATAACTAAAAGGTTTAATTTGTAAAGGTTTGTCATTCTTTTTAAATCTCTTATTACTAAATGAAATTCTTCTGGATTCTTTATTTCATTTAACTTTGCAAGAACAACTTTTCCTTTAGTTACAGTTTTAATTACTCTTTCAACATCTCTACTATCAATTATTTTATCCACTTTTACAAAATATTTTATTTCTTCCTGAATTTCTGGCAACTCAAATTTTTCTTCCTCTTCTTTCTTTTTCATAATTAAATTAAATCTTCCCTGTTTATATTACTAGCCATTATAGAAAAAATTCCATCATTATATTCTAAACTTTTTACATCAGTTAAAACAACTTCTTTATTAAGCAAAATCATTTTTGTTGAAGACTCTCCTTTTCTAATTGTTATTTCCCCTTCTTTAACTCTTATGCTTACTTTATCTACACTTTCAATTTTCAAATTTTCTATTTTTCCATTCAAAGAAGCTACTATATCGGTTAATGTGTTTATCTCAATTTCATTCAAACTAAAATAATTAGTTTTCCCAGCTATTTTTAGAGTATTATTTGAAATTTCAATGCTGCCCTCAAAATTAGAAATTTCTAAAGAATTGTTTTCTCGCTTAATTTTTATTCCTAAAGAAGATAAGGTTAAAGAATCTACTTTTCCAAAAAATTTAAAGTTAATATTTTTTGAATTTAGAATAAAATTGGAAGTTTTTATATCAACATAAATTATTTCTTGTTGCTTTGGTTGAATAAAGTTTAAAATATTGCTAAACATTCCCGTAATACTAGAAAAAAACTGATTAAATTCTGCTCTGGAAAAAATAGAAAATAAAAAAGCTGCAATAGCTATTAATCCTGCAATTTTTAATAAATCCATATATTAACTTAATAATTAAAATATTTATAATGATGCTCCAAATTGATACAATATTTTGGATATTCTTTATTATTTTCCTTTTTCTTTATCCTATAATTTATCCTAGAGTTATAATTTCTTATGCGCTTATGAGAATAGAATCTTTAACTTCTTTCATTTCTTCTCAATTAAACTTTTTAAAAAATGAAATTAGAAAAAGAAATCCAAAAGATATTAAAAAAATTGAAGAAATTTTAGATTTCTTTATTATTCAACCAACTTCTTTGGATCCTTTTGGAATAGTTAAAAAAATTGATTATATTGTAAAAAAAGGAGAAGAAAAAATTAGAAGTTTTGTAAATGATATGTTTGATGCTGAGAAAGAAGCTAAAAGAAACTTGGAAGTTTCATTACAAATATTAATTGAATTAAACACTTTAAAAAAAGTTTTGGAACATTTTGCACAATTAATAAAAAAAATGAGAAATATTCAGTATGCAATGCTTGTCCAAATGTATTTGCCTTTATATGAAAAAATAGCTAAGGCTTATTCAAGTGGTTGCATTACAGTTTTAAAAAATTCTCCCATTGGAGATGGAATAGGGCCTTTAGTAGTTTCTAAGCTAATAACAAAAAAAGATAAAATTCATGAAGAAAAAGATTGTATAATAGTTAAAAAAAGGATAAATAATAAAAGAGTTATTCTAGTAAGAGCAAAAGGTCCTGGAAGTAGATTAGGAAGACTTCATGAAGTTGTAGAAAATCTTGTAAAAAAATATAAGCCAAAGAAAATTGTAACAATAGATGCTGCTGCAAAGCTTGAAGGAGAAAAGACTGGAAGCATTGCTAAAGGTATAGGAGTTGCAATAGGTGGTTTAGGAGTAGAAAAATTCAATATAGAAGAAATTGCTGTAAAATATGGAATAGAATTAGAAGCTATTGTAATAAAAATGTCTGCTGAAGAAGCTATTAAACCTATGCATCCAGACGTTTTCAATGCTTCTCAAAAAGCTGTTGAAATTTTAAAAGAAATAATTAGTGAAAGCAAAGATCCGATACTTATTATTGGAGTTGGAAATTCTGCAGGAATTTACAATACTGATGAGGAAAACATAAATTTAGAAAAAACTATTAAAGAAAATTGGGAAAAATATGGAAAAGAAGAAGAAAAAGTTAGCTGGTTAGATAAGCTTTTTGGAATAGAATAAAAAAAGAGAAGGAATTAAACATCTTCTCCTCTTAAAGTTGCTCTTCCGTTTGCTTTTGCTCTTGCAACAGCTTTCTTTACAAGTTCTTCAACAGCTTTATTTAGAGCCTCAAAGAAGCTATCGCTTATTCTCATATCCTTTACTAGTTCTCTTACTGCGGATTTTACGATTAGGTCTCTTTCTGCCATGTTAATAATTAAAATATAAAGAAATAAATATATATCCTGAAAGCGAAAAATTAGATTTTATGAAAAATTCAAAACTTGAATCTAAAGAAGTACAAGAAAAGATAATAAGATATTACAAAGATGAGTATAAAGATTATCTAATTTACAAGAATTTAGCTAAAATAGATAATAAAAATAGTAAAATTTTGGAAAAGTTAGCTTCTCAAGAATTAAAGCATCACAAATTTTGGAAAAAGTTTTTGAAAGAGAAAATAGAAGTAAAGTTAAACAAATTTTATTTCTACTTTTTACTCATTATAAAGCTTTTCTTTGGACTAAAATTTTTAATTAAACTTTTAGAAATAAATGAAAAAAGAGTTATAAAAGAGTATAAAAATTTCTTAAAATTTTTGAAAGGTAAAGATAAAGAAAAACTGAAAAAAATTATTAAAGATGAAGAATTTCATGAAAATTTTTTAATTTCGAGATTAGAAGATCCTTTCTTTAAATATTCTGGCTTTATTGTTCTAGGATTAGCAGATGCTATAATTGAAATTAATGGAGTACATGCGGGTTTCCTAGGTTTAACTTCACAAACAATAGTAGCTGGTTTGGCTGGCTTAATAGTAGGTTTTTCTGCTTCAATTTCAATGGCAATAGCGGCTTTTTTACAAGCTAAACAGGATGAAAAATTAAATTCTAAAGTAGCAGGAATTTTAACAGGTGTTTCTTACATGCTTTCTGTTATAATACTAGCTTTACCTTATTTTCTCATAAAAGATATGATAATAGCATTTTCTCTCTCTGTCTTTTTATCAATACTAATGTTAGCTTTTTTTAACTTTTATTCTTCAATAACGATGGATAAAAACTTCTTCAGAGAATTTATGGAAAGCGTTCTTCTAATATTTATAGTAACAGCTCTTTCATTTATTTTAGGGGAATTTTTAAAAAATTATTTTAATCTTGAAACTATTTAAAAATTTAAGCTTTTTTATTACTTATTTGAATAGGAAAGTGCATTTTACACACAACTAAAGATTCGATATTAAAAAGTATTATGAAAACCGTTAAATTTACAATTCTTAAGTTTTCTTATATTAAAAATATTTAGATATGCAAATAATGAAAATTGACATTTCTATAAGAAGAAATTCTTATTAAATAATTTTAAAAAATATATATGGCTTTAAGGCCTGGAAGATGTTTCAGAAATATAGAAAGACCTTATACTAGAATATCGTATAAAGTAAAAAGCAAGAATTACATACCCGGAGCTCCTCCTACAAAAGTTAGACAATTTGAAATGGGAAATAAAGAGCTTAGTGAATATGTAGAGTTTAAGCTTGTTGCTCAAAACGATGTTCAAGTAAGAGACAATGCACTAGAAGCTGCAAGAGTAATAGCTAATAAATATTTGGAAAAAAATGTTGGACAACAAAACTATTATTTTAAAATTGTAAAGTATCCTCACCATGTTTTAAGAGAACATCCTATTGCATTAGGGGCTGGAGCAGATAGATATAGTCAAGGTATGAGATTAGCATTCGGAAGACCTATAGGAAGGGCTGTTCAACTTTTTAAAAATGAAGAAATAATGCTATTAAGAGTTAAAAAAGGTTTTGAAGAACATGCAAAAATTGCTCTAAAGAGGGCTGCATCGAAATTGCCTCTATCTTATAAAATTGTAAAAGTATAAGAATAACAAAATAAATTAAGAAAGTTGGAGCATATCTTATTCCTTCCTTAACATATACAAATTTTCTAGTTTTTCTAAGTTTTTCCAATTCTTCTTTAGTTATTCCTCTCCAAATTTTAAAATCATACAAAACGTCTCCTTCTTTCAAATTTTTAGTTGATACTTTTTTTATAAAATCTTTTTGAACTTTTATCATAAAAGGTAAAGAAGAATATAAAAATCCTAAAAATAAAAATAAGGAAAGAATAAAATTACTTGAAATAAATAAAATTGAAGAAATTAAAAATAGTAAAGGTAATATAGCTAGTAGAATATAATCTTTCTTTTTAACTATTGCAAAAACTAAAGAATAGAAAAACGAATAAGCTATTCCTAAAGAAAAAATGAATAATAAGTTTAGAAAAGAATAAAAAAGTGTAAAGTTTAGAACAAAACCTAAACTCATTAATATTGCGCTATCTCCAGCACCCCATTGACCAAAAAGATAAAGGAAAACTGCAATTAAATTAAAAGCTAATATTGACAATAATCTTTCTTTTTCTATTCCAAACAAAAACGCTTCCAAAAGAAAAAATAAAATGCTTATAGAAAAAAATAAATAAGCTTCAAAATCTTTTATTTCTGTAGTTTTTAAATCTTCAACAGAAAATCTTGCTAAGAAAAATAATACTATTGAATTTTTAATTGCTTGAAATGCTTCAAAAGATATCATTAAATAATTATGATACTTGAAGAATTTTTGGAATTTGCCAACTTCATTAAAGAAGAAGATATAGAATTAAGTAAGTTTGCCGATTATTCTATAAACTTAAAAAAAGTTTCTAAAAAGAGTAAAAAAAGTGAAGAAGAAATAATAAATGCTGTAAAAAGTTTTTTCGAAAATTACGGAAAAATAGAAATTAAAAATGGTTATGTAAATATTTTTTTAAACTGGTTTAAAGTTTTAAAAGATTATAAGGATAAAAAGTTAATAAAAGATAGAAAAATCGGAAAAATTCTTGTAGAGCATACTAGTGCAAATCCAAACAAAGCTTTACATATTGGACATATAAGAAATGCTTGTTTGGGAGACTCTATTTATAGATTTTTAAAAGCTTTTGAAAATGAAGTTTATTCTGCAAGCTACATAGATGATACTGGAGCTCAAATGGCAGAGCTCTTATTAGCTTTTTTAAAACTTAATTATCCCTTAGAAACTGATGAAAAGTTTGATGTTTATTGTAGCAAAGTTTATTCAGAAGTAAATAAAGAATTGGAAAAAAATAAGGAGCTTGAAGAAGAGAAGCAAAAAATAATTAAAGAGCTGGAAAATGTTGAAAGCGAAGTTTTTAAGTTTAATGAAAATCTTGTAAAAAGGATTTTAAAAGAGCAATTAAAAACTTTAGAATTTTTAAAAATAAAGTTCGATTTTTTAAATAAGGAAAGTGATATAATTTCTTTTGAATTAATAGAGCCAACAATAAATTTTTTAAAAGAAAAAGGAATTGCATACTATTCGAAAGAAAAAGAAAATTGTTTAGTTGTTAAAGAGCAAAATACTGAGCTAGTATTAGTTAGGTCTAACAATACTTATACTTATTTAGCAAAAGATATAGCATATGCTTTTTGGAAGCACAAAATAATAAATAAAAACTTTCTTTTTGAAAAGTTTAACGATACTTTTATAACTAGCAGAAACGGAATAAAAATTGAAAATTTTGAAAATTTTGATTTTTCTGTAAATGTTATTGGAAGGGAACAAGCTTTAAATCAGTTATTTATTCAAAAATTGCTCGAAAGTTTTGGAAAAAAGTATGTTTATTATCCTTATGGATTAGTTTTTCTTTCTGGCAAAACTGCTAAACTTTTTAACAAAGAAGCAAAAATGCTTAAAATGAGTGGAAGAAAAGGAATTGTAGTTCTTGCTGATGAATTGATAAATAAATTTAAAGAAGTTGTTTCTCAAAGCTTTAAGGAAAATGTTGATGAAATAGTTAGAAGCTGTATAAGGTATGAAATGCTTAAATTGGATAAAGATAAAGATATGTTGTTTGATTTTGAAGAAGCTCTAGATATTAAAGGTAATTCGGCCGTTTATTTGCTCTACAGTTATGCAAGGATAAATTCTATAATTAATAAAGCTGAAAAAATAGATTCAATGTTTGAAGAATACGAATTGGAAAAAGAAGAAATAGAAGTTTTAAAAAGAGTTTTTTATTTAGATATAGTTTTGTTAAGAACTTTAAGAGATTTGAAAATCAATAGGCTATGCTCTTATATTTTTGAACTTTCTCAAGCTTTAAACTTGTTTTACGAAAAGTGCAGAGTATTAGATGAAGTAGAAAATAAAAAAGTTTTTAGATTAAATTTGTTGTTCTTATTAAAAAGAATTTATGATTTTATATTTGATATTATTGGAATTGAAAAAATAAATAAAATATAATATGCTCTACGCAGTAATAAGGCTAAGAAGCGGAATAAAAGCAAGTAGAGAAGTAAAGGATACTTTACTTTTTCTAAATTTAAAATACATTAATAATTGCGTTCTATTACCAAAGAATCCTTCAATAGAAGGAATGTTAAGAAAAGTTAAAAATTATGTAAGCTATGGAGAAATAAATAAAGAAACTTTAGTTTTGCTCCTTAAAAAAAGGTTAAGAAAAATTGGAGATAAAAAAGTTAGTGAAGAAGATTTGAAAAAATATGGAATAAATTCTTTTGAGCAATTAGCAGAAGAATTGTTGCAACAAAAAAGAAAATTAAAAGATTTTCCAGAATTTAAAAAAGTTTTTAGATTAAATAGCCCGAGAGGGGGTTTAAAAAGTAAAAAATTAGAATATCCAAAAGGAGATTTGGGATATGTTGGAGAAAAAATTAATGATTTAATAAAGCGCATGTTATGAAAATTTTCATTAGTGGCTTGCCTAGAACTGGAAAAACTACTTTATGCAAAGAAATTTATGAAAAATATAAAGAAAAAATAAAAATTTCAGGATTTTTAACTTTAGAAAAAAGAGATGGAAATAAAAGAGATGGATTTGAAATTTTTGAATTGAAAAATAAAAAACTTTATCTTTTTGCTTCTAGAGAAAAAATTAGCAACATATGCTATGCTGGCTATTATTTGAATTTAGAAGTTTTAGAAAAAGTTATAGAAGAAGTAAAAGATGCAGACTTAGTAATAATTGATGAAATAGGGAAAATGGAAATGATGAGCCAAAAATTTTCTTCTTTCATAAATTCTTTAATTAAATCGGATAAAAACTTACTAGCAACATTGCATAGAAGCTTTATTAATAATTTTAAAAATTTTGGGAAAATTTATTGGCTAACAAGAGAAAATTATAATCAAGTTTTGAATGAAATAGAAAATCAAATCAATAAAATTATGGGCCGGTAGCTTAGCGGCAGAGCGCCCGGCTGATAACCGGGAGGTCGGGAGTTCGAATCTCCCCCGGCCCAAAAAAATTAATAGATTAATCTGCAATGATAATAATGGAAAAAGAAAATATAGAAACGTTGCAACAAAATTTGCAGCTAGTTATAATCGAAATTGAAAACTTAAACTTAAGAAAAAGGGAAATAGAATTAGTTTTAGATGAATTATCAAAATCAAAAGAAGATACTGTATTTAAATTTGTTGGAAATGTTCTTGTTAAAAGGAGTAAAGATGAAATAATTAAAGAGCTTAATGATAACAAAGAAATTATAGATTTAAGGCTTAAAAATCTTGAAAAGAAGAAAGAAGAACTTACTCAAAAGTTAAAAGAATTGCAAAAAAGTAAATAAATTAATATAATTATGGTAATAAAGAAAATTGTTGAAAAACTAAAAGGAAAAAAAGTTGAAGAAGAGGGAGAAGTAGAAATTCTTCCAGAAGAAGAAGAGCAAAAAGTAAGAATTTTTGTAAGAAAAATAAACGAATATTCTGAAGTAGAAAATGTTCTAAACCTTTTAAGAGCGAATAACATTGTAGTAATTAGTATTAGAGAATTAAGAAAAAGAGATATGGCAGAATTAAAAAGAGTAGTAGATAGAATAAAAAGAACTGTAGAAGCAATTGGTGGGGATATTGTTGGAGTAGAAGAGGACCTTATAATTGCTACTCCTTCAATAGCTAAGATAGAGAGATAGTTACCCAGTTGCACAGTATTTATATTCTTTTTTATATAATATTAATATGGCAGAACAACCTAGAGCTTTACTTGCACAGCTAGGAGGGCAACCAGTACTAATATTGCCAGAAGGCACTATAAGAACTACTGGAAGGGATGCTTTAAGGAACAATATAGCAGCTGCTAAGGCACTAGGAGAAACTATAAAAACAACTTTAGGACCAAAAGGAATGGACAAAATGCTAGTAGATAGCTTAGGAGATATTACAATAACAAACGATGGAGTAACAATACTAGAAGAAATGGAAATTGAACATCCAGCAGCAAAAATGCTAGTTGAAGTTGCAAAAACATTAAATCAAGAAGCTGGAGATGGTACTACAAGTAGCGTAGTATTAGCTAGCGAATTACTAAGATTGGCTGAAGATTTACTAGATAAAAATATTCATCCAACAACAATAATAAGAGGTTACAAAATAGCATCAAACATAGCTAGAAATGCAATAGAAAAAATGGCAAGAAAAGTAAGCTTAAATGATGAAGATTTACTAGTTAAAATCGCAATTACATCAATGAGCGGAAAAAGTGCATTATCTGCAAATCCAGAAGTAGCTCAGAAAGTTGCAAAGCTCGTTGTAGAAGCAGTTAAAACTGTTGCGAGAGAAGAAAATGGAAAAATAAAAATTGATAAAGAAGATATTAAAAGAGAAAAGAAGGCTGGAGGAGGAATAGAAGATATAGAATTAATTAAAGGTATTGTAATAGATAAAGAAGTAGTTCATCCACAAATGCCAAAAGTTGTTAAAAACGCAAAAATAGCATTATTAGATACTGCATTAGAAGTTAAAGAAACCGAAACTGATGCAGAAATTAGAATTACAAAACCAGAAGAATTAAAAGCATTCTTGCAAGAAGAAGAAAGAATGATTAAAGAAATGGTTGATAAAATAGTAAAAGTTGGAGCAAATGTAGTATTTTGTCAAAAAGGAATTGATGATTTAGCCCAGCATTATTTAGCAAAAGCCGGAATATTAGCCGTTAGAAGAGTAAAGAGAAGTGATATGGAAAAGCTTGCAAAAGCAACTGGAGCAAGAATAGTTACAAACTTAGATGATTTAAGCGAAAAAGATTTAGGATATGCAGAAATAGTTGAAGAAAAAAGAGTTGGAGGAGAAAACATGGTATTTGTAAGAGGCTGCAAAAATCCTAAAGCAGTAACAATATTAAGCAGAGGAGGTACTGAACATGTTGTAGATGAAATAGATAGAAGCGTAGAAGATGCAATAGGTGCAGTAGTTTCTGCATTAGAATTAGGAGCATTTGTACCTGGCGGAGGTGCTCCAGAAATAGAAGCTGCAGTTACAATTAGAAAAGAAGCTCAAAAGTATTCTGGAAGAGAACAACTAGCAATACTAGCATTTGCAGATGCATTAGAAGCAATTCCTAAAGCAATTGCAGAAAATGCTGGCTTGGATGCAATAGATATAATATTAAAGCTAAGAGCTGCTCATGAGCAAGGAAAAAGTACTTATGGAGTTGATGTAGATAAAGGAGATGTTGGAGATATGCTAGAAAAAGGAGTATTAGATCCTCTAAAAGTAAAGCTACAAGTTTTAAGCAGCGCAACAGAAGCTGCAGAAATGATATTAAGGATTGATGATATAATAGCTGCCGGAAAAGCAAAAACTGAAGAAAAGAAGAAAGAAGAAGAAACTGAAACAGAAGAATAAACTTAACTTTTTATTTTTTCTTCCAATTTTTCTATTCTTTTTTTATCAGAAAGGTTTAAATTAACAATCATTACATTAGAAGGATGAATTGGAACTAGTTTTTCTGTACCGTCAGCCCTTTTTACTGTTATTCCTTCAACATATATTTTTAGTTTCTTATAATCAACTTTTACAACTTTTCCCTTTTTTCCCTTATAATCCCCTCTCATTATTAAAACTTCGTCTCCAGCCCTTATAGGAAAGCTTCTTCTCTTATACTTTTCTCTTAATTCTTTTGAAAGATGAGCAGAAAGAAGCTTATGCCTTTCATGCCATTTAGCTTCTTTTAATCTTTTCCTTTGTTTTCTTGCTTTTTTAGATGTCGCCATGCTCTTTTAGCCAATTTTCAATTGCTTCTTCAATATCAACTTCAACTAAACTACCATCTGGCATTCTTCTTAAAATTGTTAAAGGTATAACTTTTCTTCTAAATTCTTCTCTTGCTTTTTCTTTTGAGCTTCCTTTTATATTAACTAAGCAAGGTGCTCCTAGCTCTATTTGAAGAGCTCTTGCAGAAATAAGCCTTGCTACTTCAAACCTTGTTAATCTATTTTTTGGCCACATTACTTTAACTTAGCAATTTCCTTTATAAGCTCTCTGTGAGTCAAAAATATTTGTCTGCAGCAATATTTCTTTAAGCCCAAATCATCTAAAACCTTAGCTGGATGCTCATTTTTAACCCTTTTCTCATATTCTTCCCATAAGTGCCCAATTACTTTGCCGCATGTAAAACATCTAACCGGCACAATCATAGTTAAAATTATATAACTTAATGTATATAAATAATTTTCGGTTAAGGTTTTTATGAATAAAGAAGAGGTTCTAAATGCTTTAAAAGAGGTTATAGACCCGGAATTAGGGGAAAATATTGTAGATTTAGGATTAGTTAGAAATATTGAAATAAAGGACGATAAAATAGTTCTAACCTTAATTCTTACTACACCTTTATGCCCCTTGCCAGATTTAATTGAGGAAATGATAAAAATGAAAATTAGGGAAAAGTTTAATAAAGAAGCTGAAATAATCATTTCTGACGAAGAATGGAAAATAGAGTATATTAGCGAAGAGCTAAAAAAGAAGTTAGGATTAGTATAATTTTATGAATGTTAAAGAAATTGAAGAAAAAATTTTAAATTTTTGGAAAGAAAGAGGAATATATTTTAAACAAAAAGAAAAATTGAAAAACAAAAAAATATTTTATTTTCTAGACGGTCCTCCTTATGCTACTGGCTACATACATATGGGTACTGCACTAAACAAAATTTTGAAAGATTTCTTTATTAGAATTTACAAAATGTTTGGATATAATGTTTGGGACCAGCCTGGATATGATACTCATGGCTTACCAATAGAATATCAAGTAGAAAAAAAGCTTGGATTTAAAAATAAAAAAGATATTGAAAATTTTGGAATTGAAAATTTTATAAAAGAATGTAGAAATTTTGCAACTCAATTTATAGACGTAATGAATTCTCAATTTGAAAATTTAGGAGTATGGATGGATTGGAATAATCCTTATTTAACTTTAACTAATGAATATATAGAAGCTGCTTGGTACACTTTTAAAGTTGCTCATGAAAAAGGATTTTTAACAAAAGGCTTTTATCCTGTTCATGCTTGTCCAAGATGCGAAACTGTAGTAGCTTATAACGAAATTGAATATGAAGAATTGGAAGACCCATCAATTTATGTTTCTTTTAAGCTCAAAAATGAAGATAAATATTTATTAATCTGGACTACTACTCCTTGGACTTTGGTTGATAACGAGGCAATAATGGTAAAACCTTCTGCAACTTATGTTGAAGTAAAAGTAAATGAAAAAGTTTATATAGTTGCTAAAGAGTTATTAGAAAAAGTTGCTAAAGAATTAAATTGGCAAAATTACGAAGTTTTAAAAGAATTTTTGGGAAAAGAGCTAGATTTGAAAGAATATGAACATCCTTTCGAAGATTTATTAGGTTTTGATAAAAGCAATATTTATAAAGTAATATTAAGCGAAAGGTTTGTAAGCTTGGAAGAAGGTACTGGCTTAGTTCATGCTGCTCCAGCTCATGGAAAAGAAGATTATTTAGTTTGCAAAGAATATAATTTACCCATAATAAACAATGTAAAAGTTGATGGAAGTTTCACTATAGAACCTTTCAAAGATATGGAAGTTAAAGAAGTGAATGAAAAAGTTATTCAAATATTAAAAGAAAGGAATGCATTAGTTAAAGAAGGGAAAATAAAACATGAATATCCAATTTGTTGGAGGTGTAAAAGTCCTTTGTATATTATAACAATTGAGCAATGGTTCTTTAAAGTAACAAGCTTTAGAGAAAAATTACTTGAAGAAAATGAAAAAGTTAAATGGTATCCAGAAGCTGCAAAGTTTAGAATGAAAGATTGGCTAAGCAATTTATCCGATTGGCCAATTTCAAGGCAAAGATATTGGGGCATTCCTTTACCAATTTGGATTTGCAGAGAATGCGGAAATGTTTTAGTAATTGATAGCTTGAAAAAATATGGAATAGAATTAAAAGATTTGCATAGGCCATATGTTGATGAAGTTAAATTAAAATGCGAAAAATGTGGAGCTGAAATGGAAAGAATTAAAGATGTTTTGGATGTATGGTTTGATAGCGGAGTTGCTCCTTGGGCTTCTATAGGATTGCATAAAGATAAAAAACTGTTCAAAAAGTTTTGGCCTGTTCAATTAGAAATAGAAGGTCCTGACCAAATTAGGGGTTGGTGGAATTCTCAAATAATAACCAGCTACATGACTTTTGGAGAAGCTCCTTATAGAAGAATTATAATGCATGGCTTTGTTTTAGATGCTCATGGAAGAAAAATGAGTAAAAGTTTAGGGAATATAGTTGCACCAGAAGAAGTTATTGAAAAATATGGGAGAGATGTATTAAGAGCATTCTTTTTAATTGGTTATCCTTGGGAAGATTATTATTTTGATTGGAAAGAAGTAGAAGAGCTTAGCAGAAAAATAAACATTATAAGAAATGTATTTAGGTTTATAAAAATGTATTTAGATAAAAAGCCAGAAAAGCCAAAGCTTAAAATTGAAGATAAATACATTTTATCTAAATTACATTCTCTAATTTTAGAATATAATAATGCTTTAAAAAATTTTGAATTAGATAAGCTTTTTAGTTTAAATAGAAGGCTAATAGAATTTTTGGTTGAAGATGTTTCAAGATTTTATATAAAACTTGTTAGAGATAGAGTTTGGGTTTATTATGAAGGAAGAGATAAAGATGGTGCCCTATTCACTTTATTAGAAATTGCAGACAAATCTTTAAAATTATTAGCTCCAATGATGCCGTTTTTAGCTGAATACTTTTATCAAGAATTAATTAAAAATTTGGAAAGCGTACATTTAGAAGATTTTCCAAAAGCTAGAAAAAGTTTTATAAAAGAGTTTAAAGAAGTTGAAATTGCTAGGAAAATTGTTGAAGATGTAAATGAATTGAGAAATGTTGCAAAAATTAAAATTAGATGGCCATTAAGAGAAGTTTTAATTGTTCCTAAAAAAGATGAAATAAAAAATGTTAAAAGAGCTTTTGGAATAATTAAGAGTTTGTGTAATGTTAAAAGAGTTAAGTTTAGTGAAAATGTACCAGAAAATTATTTGAAAAAAGAAACAGAAGATTATATTGTTGCACTAGATACTAAACTAACTAAAAAGCTTAAAGAAGAAGCATTCATAAGAGAATTCATAAGAGCAGTTCAAGAAAAAAGGAAAGAAATGAATTTAGAAGTTAGACAATTAGTAAAGCTTTATGTTAGCGGAAGCGAAAACTTAATAAAAATTTTAATGAAAGAAAAGGAAAAAATTAAAAAAGAAACAAGCAGCGAAGATATAATAGTTTCTGATGTTTCAGATAATGTTTTAGAGTTTGAAAACGAAAAAATATTTTTCAAATGTATACTGTAGAAAGGATAGGAAGCAATTTAACAAAAATTAATGAAAACATATTTTTACTTAAAGTTGTAGGTAAAATTGGAAATTACAAAGAAAGAAAAATTAGGGAATATTTAAACCTTAATGAAAATCCTATAGTTATTTCAAGTTTAAGTTCTTATCCATCAATAATTTCTTCGACAACATACTATAGAGATTTACTTAGCAACAAATTGAGGAAAGAAGAGTGCAACGTTATAAACATAAATTTAAAACCATTTAAAGTTATAGAAGTTTTAGACGAAGATAATGTTAAATTTAGGGTATTTGAGATAGGTTCCATAGCTTATGTTAGTCAAGATTTAAGTGTTCTGAAAGATGATTATATAGCTGTTAAAATAAATCCTTTCGAAATAAAGGAAATTTCTGAACATTTAGAAAGACATTTAACTCAATTACTTTATGAAACTTGAAAAGCATTTGCTCTTAATTTCTCTTATAAATTTTATTTTTGGTTTTAGCCTGTTAATCTACTTAACTTATTCTTCTAGTCCAATAAAACTAAGCACTAAAGAAATTTCTGAAAATTATTTAAATAAAAGAGTTGAAGTTTGTGGAAAAATAGAAAGAATTGAAGAAAAAGAAAAAGTGAATTATGTTTATTTTGAAAATTCTAGAAATTTTCTTGTAGTAATTTTTCCAGATGTTTATAAGTTAGTTAAAGATAAACTAGAAATTAATAAAAGTATTTGTATAATTGGAACTTTAACTATTTACAAAAACAATTTTCAAATAATTCTAAACAATCCTAACAAACTTATTCTTGAGACTAGAATTCAATAGTTTTTTATATATTTCCATATAGGCTTGAAAATCTATTTTATTTCTTTAATTAATTTTCTTTCTCTTTTTCACTTAGCTTTTTGTAAACTTCCATAATTATTTTAAAGGGGCTCAATAGTTACCCCGTCGATCATTAATTCACTCTGGGACAGCTCTTTCATCGCCATAATTATTTTCTCTTAAACTAATTTCTGCAATAAAATTAGCTTTATCTCTCTTTATTTTAAAATTTTTTATTCCAGCCAATTTTAATTCTTTTTTAAATTCAGAAAAAGTGTAAACATGATAATATCTTCTTATTCTAACTTTTTTATATTTCCAAGTTAGAAAAGCTTCTCCAATTAAAATAGCTAAAGGAAATTTTTTAAGAATTAAAGAAGAAAACCTTTTCAAAACGCTTATCAAAATTTTTTCTTTTGCAACCCTTTTTAATTCTTTTAAAGCAATTATCCTTTCTTTTCTTTTTGGAATATGGTGCAAAGTTGCAATGCAAAGAACTATATCGAAAGCTTTATTCTTAAAAGGTAAATTTCTTATATCACCAATTACTAAATAAACGTTTTTATGTTTTTTCTTTGCTTCTTTAATCATTTTTTTAGAAAAATCTATTCCAAAAAGCACGTTATTTTTAAATTCGATTAATTGAGTACAATCCCCACAACCAGCATCAAGAACTTTTTTATTTTCAAAATTTTTAGCAAATTCTTTAACAAACCAAAAAGCTTTCCTTAAATTTTTCCAGCTTTCACTAATTATTTCATAGCTTCTTTTAACGTATTTATCTTCTATGTATTTCAACATTATTTATCTTTTTCGATTATCACTATTTAATAGTAACGCATATATTATTCCCAAGCATATATTAATTATGGCTATAACAAAAGAATTGGAAAAGCTTTATGAAAAAGAATTGGAAAAGGCAAAAAAAGCATTATTAAAGGCAAAAAATACAAGAGAAATAAGAGCATTACAAGCTAGAATAGAATTTTTGAAGAAAATTCTGAATAAATAAACTTTTTATTTATGGGAAATCTTTTACTTCTTATAGTAGCCGGATTTATACTTGGAAGTTCTGTAGCTCTTATTATTAAAACTAATACAGAGCTGACTGAAACTAAAATATTTACTCATTTAATAACCTACTTTTGCGAAAAAGTTAAAGTAAACGAAAGTACAATAAACTACGTTTGCACGAACGTTAGAAATGTAGCAATATTCTTGGCATTTTTCTTTTCTTTGTTGCCATTACTTATTCAACTTACTGAAGAAAATGTTTTCTTAAAAGTTTTTCTTTATGCAATATTTTGGGCTGCAGGTTTTCTATTCTTTTATTTTACGATATAATATGGAAATTCCTTTACAATATTTACAAGAATTAACAAAAGCCAGAAACAAGGAAGAATTTGAAAAGTTAAAGATTTATTTAGCCAAAAAATACAATGCTCCAGTACTAAGAACTATAAAAGTTTTAGAGTTAATTAAAGAAAAGCTTAATATTGATTTAACAGAAAAAATAAAAAGCAAAACTATAAGAGCTAGCAGCGGAGTTTTAATAATTACTTTAGCAACAAAGCCAGGGCCTTGTGGAGGTAATTGCATTTATTGTCCTTTGTTTAATGGAATTCCTAGAAGCTATACTCCTAGCGAGCCAGCAATCCAAAGAGCAAAAAGAGTAGATTTTGACCCTTATGAGCAAGTAAAAACTAGGCTTTATCATTACAAAATGATGGGGCTGCTTTCTGAAAATTCAAAAATAGAAATAATAATTCTTGGAACTTTTCTTGCATTAGAAAAAGATTATAAAGAATGGTTTATTAAAAGAGTTTTCGATGCATTAAATGAAGAAGATTCAAACAGCTTAGAAGAAGCTCAATTAAAAAACGAAAAAGCAAAATATAGATGTGTAGCCTTAACTATTGAAACTAGGCCAGATTTATGCTTTGAAAAGCATGTAGATGAAATGCTAAGATATGGAGTTACTAGAGTTGAAATAGGTGTTCAGAGCATTTATAATGATGTGTTAGATTTTGTAAGGAGAAATCATACAATAGAAGATGTAATTAAGGCAACAAAAATTGCAAGGAATGCAGCTCTAAAAATTACTTATCACATAATGCCAAACTTACCTAAGAGCGATTTAGATAAAGATTTGCAAATGTTTAAAGAACTTTTTGAAAATGAAAACTTTAGGCCAGATTACTTAAAAATTTATCCTTTGCAGCTTTTTAAAAATACTCCTTTGTGGCAAATGTATGAAAGAAAAGAATTTAAGCTTTATGAATTTGAAGAATTAGTTGATCTGCTTGCAAAAGCATTAAAGTTTATTCCAAAATATGTTAGAATTCAAAGGCTTGGAAGAGATTTACCAGCTAACGATATAGATGCTGGCTATACTTTTACAAATTTGAGAGAATATGTTGAAAAAAGAGCAAAAGAGTTAAATATTGAATGTAAATGCATAAGATGTAGAGAAGTTGGAATAAGAATTAAAAAAGGGATTAAACCAAATGTTGAAAGCATTCATTTAGAAAGAATTGATTACATTGCAAATGATGGAAATGAAATTTTTCTTTCTTTCGAAGATAAAAACGAAACTCTTTATGCATATTTAAGGCTAAGAATTCCAGACAGTTCTCATAGAAAAGAAATAGATAGCAAAAGCGCTTTAATTAGAGAACTGAAAGTTTTAGGTTTACACTTGCCAATAAATTCTTTGCCAAAAGAATTTCATTTCCAGCATAAAGGTTTTGGAAAAAAGTTAATGCAAATTGCTGAAGAAATTGCATTAAACGAATTTGATAGAAGAAAAATTGTTGTAATAAGTGCAATAGGAACTAGAGAATATTATAGAAAGCTTGGATATGAAAGGGAAGGACCTTATATGGTTAAGTTTTTAGCTTAAATAGCATTTTTCTTATTAAAGTATTTGAATATATCTTCGATTCTATCAAACCAATATTTTCTATATCCTTCTGAGAGTTTATTTTTATCTTCCGTATATAAATAAAGAAAGACTTTAATTTCAAAACCATCATATAAGAAGGTTTTAGGAGATTCTTCCTCGCAAAAGAATTTTCTGAACCAATCTACTTTATGTTCGAATTCTGTATGCTTTATTCCTTTTGGATCAACAAAGATAATATAGTATTCTTTCCCTTTTTGAAACCAAAATATGAAATCCGGTTTGAATTTTCTTATTTTATTACTATCTGGATCGTAGTAAGGAATATAAATTTCGTCTAAATGTTCATCTATTTTACTAAACATCCACCAATCAACATTTATATTATTTTTATTCTTCTCAAGGTATTCTTCTAAATCTTTTATGAACTTTACTTCGCTTCTTGTCTTTATTATATGTTTTATATAATCTATTCTTTCTCTTTCAGAAAGAATAACTGGAATGTAATAATGATTTATTATGTTTTTTATTTTTAAATCTTTAAAAGTTTCTTCTTTTGAAAGTTTAGCTAATTTCTCTATTTCAGATGTATATTCATCTATTGTAATTTCTTTTCTTTCTAACATTGATTTTAATTCTTTTTTCTTTAATTCTAAGTCCTTAAATTGTGAAACTTTATTCACTTTCTCCTTTAATTCATCAATTTCTTCTTTAGTTCTTAAAAATACTTTAATCTTTTTGAAATGAATTATTTCTCCTTCTAGTGGTTTAAATTTTTCTAATTCTTCAACATTAAGGTTAAAATGAGTAATTAATTTTTTTATAATTGATTTCAATGGAATATTAAAATGCTCAGATGTAATCTTATAATATTTTTCTTTATTGTCAAAACTGCTTTTTATGATAGAAAGAAGTTCTGGAGATAAATTATTTTGTATTATAAGAATTCTATCATCAATAGAAGTAAAATACTCTTTAAGTGTATTAAAAAGAGGCTCCGAAATTAAGAATTTTTGAGGTTCTCTTTCTTGATACAACCTCTTTTCAGAAACTTTAAAAACAGGAATTAAAAGAACGAATTGCTTAGCCATTTCATTTTCAAATAATTCTATAGTCTCTTTAATTTCTCTCTCTATTTTTAATGTTGTTATAATTTCGTACAGAACATTTCTATTTGTACCAAATATAAACAACGTTTCTATTGGATCTACATATTCTTTTATTTTTTGAAATAGATTATTATCTTCTCCTTTATTATAAAGATTCAGTAATCTTCTTTTCTTATCTCTTATAGGTTCTATTCTTACTCCTCTTCCAATAGATTGAATAACAAATTTTTTAGCATCTTTCCCAACACCTATATTTATGAATAGAATTATATTAGGTCTGTTAGAATCCCAGCCCTCATAAATAGCTCTAGAACCCATCAAAATGCTTATATCTTCCCTTTTATCAATATTTTCAAAGATACTTTTATCTTCATAACTCTCCAAAACTTCATAGCCTTTAAGATTTTCTTTTATCCATTTTATTGCATCTCCTATTTTAATTAAAGCAAAAGGTTTATCACTAGTTTTTAACTTAAATAAAGCTTCTTGCCTTCTTTCCGGAATAAGTATAGCTTCTATATTTCCTGGACTTTCAGAATTGTAAACATATTTTAAAATGTCTTCAACACTTAAATTTCTAATTATATCCTGATTAATATTAATCCTAATATCTTCATAAACTAAATTAGGATTTTCCTGAAATTCTTGAATTAATTCTTCTTTAGCCTTTTTAAAAGTTTCCTCGTTAATATCTCCTTTTCCTATTCTTTCTATTTCCTCAAAGAATAAAACCAGGTCAGGTTTTTCCTCTTTAACTTCAGTAAAATTTACTGTATTAACTAAAGTTAGCATTAAAGGCTCGTGATAAACATTTCCTGCAATTTCTTTTATTCTTTCTCTTATCTTTTTAAGATAAGTGAGTAAAATTAAGGATTTTAAAACAATTTTTTGTTTTTCTTCTCTGTTATAATCTTCCTTCTCTTTAAAAGCTCTCATTTCTTGTTTAAGTATATAGATGTGCTTCCCATAACCTTCCGAGATAAACTTCTCTAAATTGAAGTTATAAGCTGTTGTAATAACATCTCTTAGATCAGTAAATGTAGCTGAAAAGTTGAACAAAAAACCGTTTCTTGACATAATTGAATAATATATTTGTCTTTTCGACTCCTCTTTATCTCCTTTATGTGCTTCATCAAGTATTATGTACCAGTTGCCGTTGTTCTCATAATTTCTAAAGTCGATCAATTTCTCTTTTTGTTCATCACTTATCAAATCTGACCTGTAGTAAAAGACTGTTATTTCATTAAAAAACGGAATTAAGCTCTCTCTTTTTACTTTATCATATTCTGTTAATTCTACTAAATTTATTTTGAAACCCCTTTCTACTACTAATTCGTTAAATTCTTTTACATGCTTTTTTAGTTGATTAATTAAATCATCTCTGTGTGTAAGAATTAGTATATCTTTTCTTGGAATTTCTCCAACTTCCATTAATCTCTTTAAAACTTCAACAAGTTTTACAATCAAAAGAGTTTTGCCACTTCCAGTTGCCATCCAAAAAGCTGCTCTGTTTATAAAATTGTGAAACTTTATTTTATCATCTTCTATTGGATAATATCGCTGTATAATGGATAAGACTTTTGCTTTTATTTTAGAAATTCTTATATCTAAACCTCTTTCTAGATCCTCATCTAAACCGTTAAATTTGTATCTTTGATAGAATTTTAATTTATCTGCTCCATCCTCTTTGAAGTAAAGATACAAAACTTTAATAGCGTTTTTTAAGGCTTCCTGCTGAAAATCCCACAATTTCTTACCTTTGGAAAAACTTACAATATCTAACATATTCCAATCACTAGGTAAATCATCAAAATTAATATCTTCAACCATCAATTGAAGGATTGGTCTAAGAATCATTTTTAATGATTCAGATATATCTCTAAAAGTATATCATCGTTATCTTTCTCTATCTTTAATTCTTTAATCTTTGAAAAATTACTAACCATTTCATTCTCTAAGAATAGTCTTATCTTTCTTAATAGTGATTCCTCTATAATTTCATCTTCCACATCATAAATTTTTGCTTTTCCTTCCAGTGTATAGACAACTTTTCTTTTTCCTAATTTAATCGCTTTTTCTATTTTTTTAATCAAATCTTTAATCAAATTTTTTGAATCTTGTATTTTCAAATTTTCTTTTAAAAAAACTTTTCCAATATATTCTACAAAATACTTACCGTTTTTTCTTTTTACTTCAAGTTTTGTTGCATCTTTTCTGTTCCATTGGATAAGCCAGGCTGTTTCATTCATTATAGGTAATTTTTGGTCTAAAATATATATCTTGCCGTTAATCTCAATCCCTGTGGCTACATGTCCAGGAAAAGTAAAAAAGAAAATTTTACTGTTAGGATATAGGTTCAATAAAAGAGATGCTGTAAGTTTTGCGTAATCTTTGCAAATCGCCATTTTATATTCAAGAATTTCGCTGGTTGTAAGAGAAAGTTTAAAAGTTGCAGTTATTAATTTCCATATCTTATAAATTTTATTTAATATAGATTTCTCACTTCGGGAAAAATATTTATAAATCATGACTAAATAAATAAGAGAAAAAAATGAAATTCCAAAAATAGCCCAATTTAAGACTGTAATATTTAATACTTTAGAAATTTTTTCTACTGTTAAGTTTTTTAGAAGTTCTAATTTTACTAATTCGTATATAGGATAAGACCATAAGAGTAAATATACAAGCTTAAACGTTGTATTTGTCTTGAAGATAATCCAAACGAAAATTAAAATAGTTAAACTTAAGGATATCCAAATTGATAGAGTGGTTGAAATAATGAGAAATTTTGTTAATAAAATGTATAGGAAAACAAAAATAGGAGTTGAAATAATTGCAAAAACAATTATATATCCAAGCCAAATAAAAGGAAATAATGATATGTCTAAATATCCTCGCTCTCTCCAATAGAGTATATTTCTTTCTTGCCACTCTAAAATATTATTAAGAGTTTCTACATCATCTTTTCCCTTCAATCTTTCTGCTAACTTTTTAGCTTCTTTTACATCTTCTTCATTAGGTATAAATTGTTTCCCCTGAATTTTATTATACCAAAATTCCCTAAATTGATTCCACATCACTTTTATTCCCACCATATCAAAGGTTTAACCAGCCTGTAGTCTAAATCCTTAATATTTACCTTTTCTCCGTCTTCAAACTCAACATAATCTTCCGTTATTTTCTTTATCCACTTACCAAGCAAATTAGAAAGTGTTTCAGCGATGTCTATGTTTTTGTAGAGTTTTTCAAGATTTACTTTAACCTTATTGTTATTATAATCAATTTCTAATGCTTCTAATAACTTCAAATCTTTCATGAAAATGTATTGATTGTAAGGATCTTGTGTTGGATCAAAAAACGGATCGGCATCAGCATATTTAACTCTCCTTAAAGTATCTTCATATTGTTCTAATTCATAATATTTGAAAAATCCACCAGCATTATTTTCATTATATTTTTCTTTAACATCTTTTTCTTTTGAAATTCCTGTTTTATCATAAGCTAAAACTTTTTTCATTCTTGGTAAAACTACTGTATAAAAGTGTTCTCCCATTTCGATTCCAATCCATTTTCTTTTAAGTTTATGTGATACTGCTGTGGTAGTGCCAGAGCCTAAAAAGAAATCCATAACTAAATCGCCTTCATTAGAAGTTGATTCTATAACTCTTTTTAGAAGAATTTCTGAATTTTCGGTTTTAAAACCCCAATTCGTAGAATATCCGGGAATGTCTGTCCAATTAGTGCCAACTGCTTTTTTGTCAAACAAAACATAAATTTTATCATTCTCTATTTTTAATCTACCTTCTTTATACATTATATTTGCAACTTCATTTCCTATAGCCCATGAATAGCCTTCTGGAGGATTGAAAATTTTACCTTCTATAACTATTGGTTTTCCTGTAGGACCACCCTTATTATATTTTACTGGCATTTCTGCCCAAAAAGGTTCTCTTTCAACCCATATCATATTGAAGATATTTTTCTCCCTATTTCTATCGTAGAGAAACAAACTATCACTTTCTACCTCAAACCTCTTTGTTTCTCTTTTCATCATAGTAGTTCTTCTTACTATTATCTCATTCCTAAAATTTTCTTCTCCAAAAATTTCATTCATTAATAACCTAACATACATATTGCCGTTATAATCACATCTTACAAAAATGCTTCCGGTATCTTTTAAAAATTCTCTTGCTAATCTTAATCTGTTTTCAAGCATTGTTATCCAAGTAGAATCTTTAAATTTTACAGTATAGAAATAGTCTGCGTCTTGCTCTTTGTTAAATGGAGGATCGATATAAATTGTTTGTACTTTCTCTTTAAATTTGGGTAGAATTGTATTTAAAGCTTGATAATTTTCACTTTTAATTAACCAACCATCTAACTCATAATCCAAATTATCGAATAAATCTAGAATTTCAAACTCTAAATCTTTAAAATATTTGGTATCTATTGGTAAAAACTGATATTTTGGATTAATTCCTTTGCCTGTAATTTTTGGAATTAAGATTTTTCTTGGATCGAAATCTTCATTAATTAAATCCAATAAATACCAATCAACTATTTGATTTTTTATTTCACCCGCTTCCTCGAATCTTTCTCTATAATATTTTTTGTTTTCCTTAATTTTCTTCCACTTATCTAATTCTTTCTCAAAATCCTTCTTTTGTTCAACTAATTTATCTATTATCTTTTCAATTAGTTTAATTCCTTTTTCTCCTTTTTTAGCTATTCTATCCAATGTTATAACATAATTGCTGTTTAAAACAAACTTTGGTTTATTCCATATTTTAACTAGCTCATCTTCAAACTGTGCAATAAAGTCGATAATTTTATACGCTATTTCTTTTAAAACCTTTAGTTGCTTAATTCTTTTTTCTGTAAATTGTGTTTCATCAGAAAATACATATTGATAGAGCCAAAGGTCAAATTGCTCTTTTAAAAATTGCCTAGCATTTTTATTAATAAAATAATCTACTTCGCTTTGTTTTTCGAAAATTTTGAAAGCTTCTTCTAAAATATTTTCATCCAAATTTATACCTTTCTTTTTTAATTCTTTTAAAATTTCATCAATATTAGTTTTTTTACCTCTTTCTGAATATAAAACATTAAATACAATTGTTTTGTCTTCTTTAACTTCTTTCAATTCATAGACTAACTCCTTCTTTTCCCAAGCTTTTTTATGCTGTAATTTAGAAACATCAAAATAAAATTTAAAACCATTAATTTCTATAAACATGCTTTTAAACAATCTTTCTGTTTTTACATAGTAGAGCATATGAGTTTTCCAAAACATTACAACATCTTTATCATCTGTATAAACTCTTTCGTATATTCTTTCGTTAAATGGTGTAAATCTGTAATAAACCGATCCGCTTTCGCTAAAGTATCTACTAAAGAAATTATAAAGTTTGGTAAATAATTCTTCTTTAAATTCTGGAAATTCAGCTGTTTTTTCCTGTATTTCTTTTTTTAAAATTTCAAAAATTTTATCAAAATACTTTGATTTTATTTTCATCAAATTTATGTATCCTGATTCTCCTTCAACTTTTGCACCAATAAAAACTTCTTTTAATTTTTCAAAAAACAAAGTTTCAGAATCTTTTATTTTTTCATTTACCATATATAAAATTATATCCTTTGATTTTTAGATTTATTAATAATTTGATTAAAAATTAAAATTATTGGGCCGGTAGCTCAGCTAGGTAGAGCGGCGGGCTTTTAGTCTAAACTAAAAGCTTTGAAAAAAGATGAAATGAA
Organism: Candidatus Aenigmatarchaeota archaeon; assembly: GCA_038742305.1. GTDB lineage: Archaea > Aenigmatarchaeota > Aenigmatarchaeia > CG10238-14 > SpSt-28 > JAHLMO01. The sequence continues at coordinate 2,116 of JAVYKI010000005.1, read as the reverse complement.
ACCCGTAGGTCGCGGGTTCAAATCCCGCCCGGCCCAAAATTTATTTAACAATAAAAGGATAAGGATAAATTTTAGATAAAACAAAAAGTATAACAATTAAGCAAGCGACTAAAAACATTACATACTTAAAATTATTTTTTATTATTTCTCCTTCTTTTCCTACATAGCTAGAAGTTGTTACCCCAACAGAAACAGTTTGAGGGGCAATTGGCTTACCTAATTCTGCTCCAGTAGAATTTGCAATTGGTAACAAAGCTTCTGGAAATCCTAGCTTTATTCCTGTTAAATATTGAATATTTCCAAAAATTGCATTTGAAGATGTATTGCTTCCAGTTAATGCTGCGCCTAAAGTTCCTAGAAGAGGAGAAATAATAAAAAATAAAAAGCCAAGTTGAGAAGCATAATATGCAATAAAGTATGAAAAACCGATAAAATTAAAAGTATATGCTAAGCTAAAAACAAATAAAGAAGTTAAAATTGCCCCATAAGTTTGCTTTAAAGTATTTTTTAGAGCTTGCTTTAAAATTTCAATTTTTGGCTTAATTACTGCTAAACTTATTAAAAATGCCAAAAATGCTCCTGTACCAATTGAAAAAGGATTAAAAGAATAAGAAACTGTAAAACTTTTTTCAGCAAAAGAATTTTCTAAAGAATAGCTAAACTTTATTAAAGAAAAGTTTATAAAAGGTAAGAAAGGAAAAGTCCAAAAAGCTAAGAAAGAAATAAAAACAAATAAAGCTATAAGAGATTTTTTAGATTTTAATTCAACTTGTATTCTTTTAGCTTTTAAAAATCTAGAAGCTAAAAATAAAGCTATAAGAGAAGAAATAGAGCCCAAAACATCTGGCAAATATGGCCCTAAATAAGTTGCAACTAAATATTGAACAATTCCATAAGAAAGAGAAGCAATTAGTGCAAAATGCCAAGCTTCTTTTATTCCCCTAATTCCGTCAACTATATATAAAATTAAAAAAGTAACTAAAAAAGCCTCAATAAAAGTTATTGTTGCTTCTGCATGACTCAAAATCATTAAAGGCAAGTCAGTTACGCTTGCTAAAGTTATCATTGGCAATCCAAAAGCTCCAAAAGAAACTGGAGCAGTATTTGCTATTGCAGAAATTGTTATAGCTTTTAATTCTGGAATCCCGAAAGAAACTAATATTGGAACTACATAAGCCCAAGGAGTTCCAAAACCTGTTATTCCTTCAATAATTGCTCCAAAAGAAAAAGCCAAAATTAAAGATAAAACTCTTATGTCATTAACAGAATTTTTTAAAATAAAATTTTTAAATTCTTCTAATAATCCAGTTAATTTAAAAACATTAAAGAAAAATATAGTCCAAAAAATTAGCCAAGAAACATTCCAAATTCCGAATAGTGCTCCTATTAACCAAGCGTTTATAGAATTAAAAGCTTGAAAATAAAAAATTGAAACTAATAAAACAAAAACAGAAGATATTGCGCTCGCTTTCCAAGCAGGGAACTTAAAATAAATTAAAAGAGTGAAAAGAAGTAGAATTGGCAAAATAGAAATTAAAATTAAGCTTTTTAAATAAAATGCTAAGACTACAATAACTAATAAAATTAAACTAGTTATTTTTCCATTTGCAACCAATTTTATTTTCTCTAGCATATTTTTCTGCTAACTGAATTTCATAAACATATTTATTTAAATTTTCTATTCTTGCAACCACTAAACCGCTTTTCAACAATTCTAAAGCAACATTAGTATTATTAATAAAAACATGCCTTAAATATCTGCAGTATTTATCAAAATTTTGAGAGTCTTTTTCTAATCTAACAACTTTTCCTAAAATTAATTCTTCAAGCTTTTCCTTTGCTTTATAATAACATTTTTGACCTTTTTCATCAGCATCAATTCCTAAAATTCTAACTTTATAGCCACCTTCTATTAAAAATGTATCTCCATCAATTACTTTAGTAACTAATTTTTCAGAATTATCTGGAATTTATGGCAATTTACAATTATTTTCAAAATTAAAATTCAAGAAGGTTTCAATTAAGAAAATAAAAAGTGCAGTAACAATTACAATTTCTTTCATAAATTATTTCTTCATAAATAATATGAGTGGACCAGCAGAAGGAAAACTATTAT